>SLGS01000101.1 GCA_007136565.1 Clostridia bacterium
AGTTCGCTGCCATCCCCGGGATATCGAAACCGCCCGGGGATGGCGATTAATCCCCCGGAGGTCCCGGTCTTCCCGGCGCCGGGTTCCAGCGGACATGCTGGCCCCGGTAGGAATCGTCCCACCCATTAAAGAAATCTCTAATGTGAATGCGAACCATATTTCGGGAGGTGAAGTCTTTGACCTTCATGGATATCGTGAGGGCAAGGCGAAGTATCCGGAAGTTCGAATCAGAGGAAGTACCCGGAGAAGTGATCGAGGAAATACTGGAGGCGGCCCGATGGGCCCCCAGTGCCGGCAATCGGCAACCCTGGCATTTTTACGTCGTAACCGAACCGAAAATGCGCGAGGAGCTGGTCGGCGTAGCGGGAGGGCAGTCCTTCGTCGCCGAGGCGCCAGTAGTCATAGTAGTATGCGCGGACGCCGAGCGCTCGGCCGAGAAGTACGCAGATCGGGGGAGGCACCTGTATTGTCTCCAAGACACTGCGGCCGCGATGCAAAACATCATGTTGGCCGCCGAGGCTCGGGGCCTGGGGACCTGTTGGATAGGCGCTTTCGACGAAGGCGCCTGCTCGGAGGTCTTGGATCTGCCTTCGAACCATAGGCCCGTCGCCATGACCCCCGTGGGAGTTAAGGCGATGCATCCCGATCCCCGGCAGCGCCGCGACCCGGAGGACACTATTACCTACCTGTAAGTGATGGACGCCTCTATCGCGAAGGAGGAAGACGATTGAAGGTTTTTATATCTGCCGACATGGAAGGTGCCAGCGGCATAACGAGCACAAAGCAGTGCTCCCCCAAGGAGACCACGGAGTACGAGCGAGGCCGGAAGTTTTTGACCGGTGATGTCAACGCCGCCGTGCGCGGTGCGATGTCGGCCGGGGCGACCGAGGTCCTGGTGAATGACAGCCACGGCCCCATGACCAACATATTGATCGAGGATCTCGAAGACGGGGCTCGATTAATAAGCGGAAGCAACAAGCCCCTTCTCCAGATGCAGGGACTCGACGATAGTTTCGACGCGGTCTTTTTCGTGGCTTACCATGCCCGAGAGGGTTCCGGTATGGGTCTATTAAACCACACCATCATGGGGTCGGTGGTCCAGGAACTCCGCTGCAACGGAGAACCCGTGGGAGAAACGGCGATCAACGCTGGAATCGCTGGGGCCATGGGAGTCCCGGTAGTGCTGTTGACCGGAGATGCGGAGGTTGCCGGTGAAGCCCAGTCCCTGATACCTGGAATCGAAACGGTGGCGGTGAAGGATTCTTTCGATCGTCACGCTTCCAATTGCGTACCGCCGTCGAAGACGAAGGGAATGATCGAGGAGGCGGCCGCGGGTATCCTGTCGCGAGTGGATTCCATCGACCCGCTGGCCGTGGAACTGCCCGTCGTCTTCCAGGTAACCTTCCGCTCCACGGCGTCGGTGGCTATGGCCTGCTTGTTCCCCTCCGTAAAACCCGTCGACTCCAAGACCATAGAGATAGTTGACGGTGACTACCTGGCCGCCTTCAAGAAACTCTGGGGAACGCTGGTTCTCGGGCACGCCGCCATGGGTGGAGTGCTGGAGCGTTGAGCCGCGCCAAGGAGAGACCATCCGATTTGGATCTGGCCGTAAACGAACTGCTCTCTTCGGAGGGATCGATCGTCGTGGCCTTCGGCGGGAAGATAGTGTTGCGCGGGGATGGCCCCGGCATCAAGCCCGTCCTCGAGGCGCAACAGGTTCTTGGCGAAGGCCTTATCGGGGCTGCGGTGGCGGACACGGTCCTGGGTAAAGCGGCGGCGCTATTCCTGGAGGATGCAGGGGTGACCTCGGTTTTCGGAGAAGTGCTGAGTGAGCACGCCCGGGAATACTTGGAGTCGGCCGGTGTTTACGTCGAGGGCGAAACCGTAGTCGATTTCATAGCCAACCGCTCGGGAGATGACCTGTGCCCCCTGGAGAAGATAGCGGTGGAAACCGGGGATCCCGACATGGCCCGTAAAGCCATATGCGAGTTCATTTCCAAAGCACAATAATCTAGATCTCAATATCGCGATGGAGGGATATAGGTGTCAAAAGGATTCGTAGGCAAAGTACTTAGAGTCGATTTAAGCGAGGGAAAGACCTGGGTCGAGGAACCACCGGAGTCGTGGTATCGCACATACGTGGGCGGTACCGCAGTCGTGGCGTACTACTTGCTCAAGGAAGTACCCGAGGATTGTGACCCGCTGGGTCCGGAGAACAGGCTCGTATTCGCCACGGGGCCCATGACCGGGACTCCGTTGGCCGGCAGCGGCCGCAACAATGTCGGCGCCAAGTCCCCCCTGACGGGCGGCTTTGGGGATGCCCAGGGCGGCGGATATTGGATGGCTGAATTGAAGAAGGCCGGTTTCGACCACATAGTAGTCCAGGGTAAGGCTGAATCCCCGGTCTACCTGTGGATCAAGGACGGCGAGGTAGAGATCCGCGATGCCTCCGACCTCTGGGGGAAGGAGACCGCCGAGGTCGAAGACCTGATTCGCGAAGAATTGGACGACGACAGGATCCGCGTCACGCAGTGCGGTGTCGCCGGGGAAAACCTGGTGCGGTACGCGTGCATCATCAATGACCTGACGCACTTCCCGGGCCGGACTGGAATGGGCGCCGTGATGGGCTCCAAGAATCTGCGCGCCATCGCCGTCAGGGGCTCGGGCAACGTTGAGTTGGACGATCGAGACCGGGTATTGGAACTCGCCAAGTTGATGAGCAGCGAGGTCAAGGAGGGCATTCGCGCGGAAAGCCTCAAGCAGCACGGTACCCCGGGCGGGGTTATGGCCCTCGATACCGGCGGCGGACTCCCGACGAATAACTTCCAATTCGGTAACTTCGAAGGCGCGGAAAAGATCTCCGGCCAAACCATGACCGATACCATACTGGTGGATCGCGACACCTGTCACGCCTGTCCGGTGTTTTGCAAGCGAGTCGTTAAGACCGACGAGTACGGGGGCGTCGATCCCAAGTACGGCGGGCCCGAGTACGAGACCGTAGGATCCATAGGTTCCAATTGCGGTATAGATGACCTCGCCGCCATCTCCAAGGGTAACGAGATCTGCAACAAGTGGGGCATTGATACCATCTCGGCCGGCATGGTGGTCAGTTTCGCCATGGAATGTTTCGAGAGAGGCGTCCTCAAGCGAGAGGACCTCGACGGTATAGAACTCAACTTCGGGAATGCCGAGGGTATGATAGAGATCCTCGAGAAGATCGTACACCGCGAAGGTGTCGGCGATCTCTTGGCCGAGGGAGCCGCCCGGGCGGCTAGGGCGATAGGCCCCCAGGCGCTGGAACTGGCCCTGACTATCAAGGGGCAAGAGGTACCCATGCACGAGCCTCGCTTTAAGCACGCCCTCGGGGTTGGGTACGCCGTATCACCCACCGGTGCGGATCACATGCACAACATGCACGACACGGCCTTCGAGACGAGTGCCGATGCGGCCAGCGTCTTCGGAGTGTTGGAACCGCTGCCCATTGACGACCTGTCCGGGAAGAAAGTGCGGCTCTTCTATTACGAGAGCAACTGGAGGCACATGCAAAACACCACCGTCACCTGTATGTTCGTGCCCTGGAAGAAGCGCGAGTACGTGGATGCAATGAGGGCGATAACCGGCTGGGACACCAGCGTCTACGAGTTGTTGAAGGCCGGCGAGCGCGCTGCGACCCTGGCGAGGATCTACAATATGCGGTGCGGATTCGACGATCGCGATGACGAATTGAACGATCGCTTCTTCACCGCCTTCAGCCGCGGTCCCCTCGAGGGCAAGGTGATCGATCGCGGTACATTCAACCGGGCGCGGGTCACCTATTACCACATGATGGGATGGGATGACCTGGGACGACCCACCCCCAGCCGACTGGAGGA
>SLGS01000088.1 GCA_007136565.1 Clostridia bacterium
AGATAATTAGCAGGCAGTGCGGAGAAATCTGTTGATGGCCTGAACTACCCCCGCTTTGCCCCTTCGGTCCGCACTCCGAGCCGGTTTCTTGAGGTTCTGGGTGGTGCAGTCATCAGCACCTGCCAGTGACATCGTTCGTGTCCGTATCTCTGGACTCGTTTCAGCCCACGCCACTCCTTGGCTTCGGCAGAGGTATGTTGACACGAACCCGGGGCCCTTCCAAAGAGGTATCGGTTTCGCGGGTGAGACCGCTTACGACGTTGCGAGCCCTGGCTATTCGAACCTTCTGCACCCGCTTCCGGAGCCGATCGAGACGATTCGTCCCTTGTTCCCAACTGGGAATGGGTTCCGGCTCGGTACGCGGCGGGCGTTCGTGGGGTAAGTAATCACTATCCAAATGGTCCGCCAGAAACGCCCCTTCACGATAGCCCCGGTCCAGGTAAAGGTGAGGGTGTTCCGATAGTAACGGGCTCTCCCATAATCCCCAAGGACAGCGATTGCACCTCTCGTTCAGCACAGCCATGGGCCCGGGAAGGCGCCGCCCCGAGGATGACTCCGGTATGCTGGTCGATCACGTAATGAGCAAGGTACCGGAGAAAGGCCTCCTGACCTGGGCTCTTGCGATACAAAAGCGCCTGGGGATCCGCCCGGGGACGATGGGTTTCATTGCGAAAGGATTCTCCCCGAAAATTGGGCCGCCGGCCTGACGCGGGGGATCCGAGGTGAGTCATTATCACCCTAGTATCTTCCGGAGGATTCACAATACGCGTAGACCTCCCGCTCCAGATTCCGTACCGACGCCCGGGCTGGGTCCCATCGGCCACCAGGTTCTCCTCCCGAATCAGTCCGGCCTGAGCGCACTGGCTCACCACAATCCCGAAGATCTCCTTGAAAGTATCCATACCCCAGCGCTGACGTGCCTTGATCAGGGTGTTCCGGTCAAGGACGGGATCGTCGAAATCCAGACCAAACAATCAGCGATATCCCGCGTCCATCGGACCTCCTGATCCAATCGATTCTCGGATAATCAGACGGAAGCCACAAGGGTAACATCCGGAGCAACAAAACCGGATCCCGGGGAGGGCGGCTGCGAGTACTCTCCTGATCGGGCAGGGTAAGACTTCGTGCAGTTCAATAGTTCAACTGACACCGACAGGCTGCCTTTCTCGATGTCGGTAAGATTAGAAACGCGTGTGCGAAATCTCCCACTAATCCAGTCCTTCGATCACGCGTCGCATTCTATGTTCATCAACGATTTGAACTCCCCGCCGTTCCAAATACCTGCCCACTCCGAGGTATTCCAATAGCCGCACAGTGACCGCGTAGCCGCATGAACCCGCGGAAATAGTTGCTGGGCAATGTGCCTTAAATTCGGAATTTACTATTATTGATTCGCCCGTCCTGAGTTTGTGACGCAGCAGTCGTTCGATTTCCGGGGTAACGACTCTTTTCCGATTCTTCTTGCTTCCATCTCGCGAGTAGAACCAATAGTATAGGCACGCATTACCATGTTTGTCCGTATCCCAGGAATCAAAGCGGTACGGATCTCCCGCCATAAGCTTCTGAAACTCATCGTGTCGGCTCGGGATTATCTCGCTTAGTGCTGTTGAGAGAGTCATCATCGTTGATGAAACCACCCTTCCGACATCCTGTAGACCTCGAGCGTGAACGGCGGTGTGCCATTATGCGGCCAAGGGCGGAGCAGATGCCAAGCTTGGACAATCGCTCATTGACGATTCTCGCCAGATCATGCAATCTCGTTTCAATCTAGCTAGATTCCTTCTCCAAGGAGAAATTCCTGCGTAACTCGCATGTTTATGAATCGCTCAGGCGAGTCACGTTTTCGGTATGAAGTATTTCTTCCTGCAGGGGATGTCCCGGTCGACCAAGCAGACCTCCTCAACTCTACGCCGCATCGCGATGCCACCATGCACACATCCGAGGCCTCTTTCGGCATCTAGTAAGTTCCACCACAAATGGCTCGCTACCCTATGTATTCATCGCGTACTCACACCTGCCCCTCGCCTGGCAGTCTTGGCACTCGGGATTTCTTGGTCGGCATACCATTGCGGCATAGTCCAAGACAGCCCAATTCACGGCCTTCGGTTCCCCGCACCGGACCAGACGATAAGCCAACTCTTGTAGGTAGGGATCATCACGAATATCTGCCAACTTCCTCGACCCAAAGTATCGCTCTAGTAGCCGCGCCATATTGGTATCGAGCAACGGATGTCTTTCATCATGGCACAGCAATAGGGCGGCATTTGCAATGTATTGTCCCACCCCAGGGAGATCCTCGAGATCATCCCTTTGCTTGGGCCAACACCCTCGCCGGCATACCATCACTTGGGCAAGATGGCGAAGAGTGTCGGCACGCCGCCGCCAAAGGCCGAGCGGCCTCAGGAAGAAAGATAACTCTTCCTGCGTGGCCGCTGCCAGCTTGCACCAGTCCGGATACGCCTGAAAAAAGCCTCCCCAGAACTCGCCAACCACCCCGGCCCGTGTCCTTTGCAACAGAACCTCCGTCACGATGAGTTCATAGGGACTCCTACCTTCATCGCGCCATGGAAATGAGCGCCCATTAGCCTCGTACCACCTCAACAACACTTGTCTCAGGTGATCCAACCGTGCCTCCAGCTCGCAACAAGTTTGGTCGTCTTTCATGTATATCTCATTCCAGTGCGCCGAGCAGACGAACACCCTGCTCATCGGATATGGCCAAGCCCATGAGTTCCAGTTGGTGAACGAGCCGATCGAGAGGCATCTTCGCTGGATCCACACCATCGACCTCCAAGTCCACACCCCGGGTACCAGTGATACCACCGACGCTCAAAAGGTGCTCGTAAAGCAAGTACAGGGGATAGTGCATCGTCCGAACTAGCGTGTTTCTATTGTGATCGTTGTCGACGAGCGCCTCGAACATCTCGAGATCCGCTATCGAGGATTCATCCCCTTGGAATCCAACCGTGCGGACGATTTCCTTCACTCGATTAGAATCCCTGCCGTTACTGTGTAGTACCTTTGTTGCCATAGAATCCGCAAGGTCCCTCGGGAAATCAGAAGGGTATTGGGAAGATAGTATCGTGGCAACCCCATACGCGCGGCATTCCCTGACTAGTAATGGCATATACTTGGAGTTTAGCACCCTGTGTGCTTCATCGAATACGAGGGCCTGTCTTAATCCCCCGGATTGCCCTTGCGAATTAAAATATGCATGTGCTGACATGACGATGATCTGGGCCAGGGCATTCTTGATTTCGTTACTAGGAATCTGGCTCAGGTCCAATATGATCGATCGATCAGCGAGCGAATGAAAGGAAACATCCTTGTATTCTTCCTTGAATAGGCCCAGTGTGAACAAGGGATCGAGTCGGTTAAACGCCAGCTCGTTATCTTGGAGCAGTTCCTCTCCTACCTCCGCGAAATCCGGGAACTGCATGGATTCTTCGTAAGGCATCGTCTCGATGGGAATACCGCGACGGCGGAAGCATGCCGTGATAGCGCTCTTGACCGCCCTCTGCTGCTGCATACCCAGGCCATAGGTCTCCCTTAGGACATCGCATATCCCCGATATATGCTGCGAGCACTGGATGTACGCCTTACCACTGGCGGGATGCCTGATCGGGTAAGGAATCAATGGGTTGTAAGGTAAGCCATCGAAAGCAACGTAAGCACTTGGCAAGCTAGCCTTATCCATGAAGACCCTATCGTCAGCGAAGTCGTTCTTCAGGTCCAGTATCAGCACGTTCTTTCGTTGATCCCGCAGGCGGCATATCAGGTACTTAAGGAACTGGGTCTTGCCCGTTCCCGACGAACCCGTGATCATGAGGTTATTGTTGTTGAGTGAATGCTTC
>SLGS01000093.1 GCA_007136565.1 Clostridia bacterium
ATAAACATTGCGGTTTCCCAGGAATTCGCGCACTTGGCGGACTCCCTGGGAATCGATACATACGAGCTGATCCGCGTGGCCAACACCCACCACCGGGTAAACCTGCTCACCCCGGGCCCCGGCGTGGGAGGATATTGCCTCCCCTACGCCCTACACTACCTGACCCCGCGGGCGGCGGAGCTGGGCATAGACCTACCCCTGGCCAAGCTCGCCCGATCCATTAACGACAACACACCGGCCAGGATCGTCGACCGGTTGGATCAACTCCTGTCCGACAGGGGGCAAGGTATCCGGGGCTGCAACGTGGCCCTGTTGGGACTCGCCATGAAGGACTACTCCGGCGACGACCGCGAAAGCCCGGCGGTGGCCATCGCCGGGGAACTCATCCGTCGCGGGGCGAAACTTCGCGCCCACGATCCCGTGGTCCCCGACGGGCGGGAGTACACGGTCTCGTCGATGGGGGAGGCACTCTCGGGAGCGCGCGCGCTGATTATCGCCGCTCGCCAGGAGGACTTCGACGGAGCGGACTGGCCATCTCTTCTCGCCCTAATGTCCGACGATGCCGTGATCATGGATACCCGCCACCTCCTGGATGATGCGGTTGTCCCGGACGGCGTCCACCTGTGGAAGATTTGAAGACAGCGGGATTGGAGCCCTAGTGAAAGAAATGGGAAAGGGAAGACATCTCGAACCAGGGGTATTTATACCCGGGGCGGCGCCATCGAAATCTGCTCCCTTCCGACGGGTGCTCTTGATTTCCTACCTGTTTCCGCCGGTGGGGGGCGGTGGCGTCCAGCGGGCCCTCAAGATGACCCGCTACCTGCCGAAATTCGGGTGGCACCCCCTGGTGGTTTGCGTCGAGGGAATCCCACCGGGGTTCCCCCGAGACCGATGCCTGGAGGACGAGATTCCCGGGGAGGCCGTCGTCGAGCGGATCCCGGAACCAGCGCTGGTTCGCAGGGTGTTTTCCCGGGCCAGGTCGGCCACCTCGCAGGTGCCCACCACTTCCGGCGACGGAGCCCCAGCCCGCCCGGGGTCCCGGGTGAAATCCGCGGCCAGGGCGGTGTTGACTCGAGCAAGGGACTACTTCATGTCGCCCGACGAGCAGGCACTTTGGGTTCCCGGGGCCGCGACTTCCGCTCACCAGCTGCTGGATGAGTACTCCCCCGATGCGATGATTTCCACCTCCGGACCCGCGAGCAACCACCTGGTGGCCCTGCGGGTGGCGAAAAGCACGGGGTTACCGTGGATAGCCGATTTTCGCGACCCCTGGGTCGGCAACATGCACTGGGGGGATCTCCCCGAACGCCGGCGGCGGAAGGAGATCGCGCTGGAAGCATCGGTTGCCGAGTCCGCCTCCGCGGCCACCGCGGTCACCCGCGCCTTCTGCGACGATATCTCCCGGCGATACCCGAAGTTGCCCGTCGGGCTCATCTACAACGGCTTCGACCCCGCGGACTACTCGGATCTCCCCTCCGCGCCGAACGCCGAGCGAGAGCTCACCCTGGTCTACGCCGGCGCTCTGTACCCCAGGAGGAGCCCGGAAGTCATGCTCAGGGCCCTTCACCAGCTGAAGATGGCGGGTGAGATCTCCCCGGGAGAGATCAGGGTGATATTCGCGGGCATCTTCGATTACCCCGGTAGATCGGACAATCGTCGGCTGGTTAGGGAACTGGATTTGGAGGACGAGGTCTACGCCGTCGGGAGTCTCGGGCATCGCGCGGTCCTGGAACTCATGGCCCGAGCCGACGGCTTACTCTTGGTGGGCGATGATACCCCCGGGGCCGGCGATTACATACCCGGAAAGATCTACGAATACCTGGCCCTCGGAAAGCCCGTACTGGGCACGCAGGCCCGGGGAGAGGCCCGGGACATCCTCGAGGCCACGGGCAGGGCGTACCTTTGCGATCCCGGGGACCCCGAGGGCGCCGTCGCGGTTCTCCGCAGTTTCCTGGCGTCTCCCCCGGATGCCTCGGGATATACCCCCGATCTTCACCCCTATCGCAGGGATCACCAGGCCGCACAAATGGCCTGGCTCCTGGACGAACTGGTCTCCCGGTAGAATCCCCGAGCCCGGGGGCGACCGTCATCCGGCCGGGGCTACTCCAACGGGCTCCTGCGGATGTGTTCCAGGATCTCATCCACGGGTACCGGTCCGATGGAGGGGTCGTCGAAGCGGTAGAAGCGGAAGAAGGTCTCCTGCTTGTACCATCCGACGCCCGGCAGGGGTGCGCGAACTTCCACGGTGTACTCCACCAGTCGCCCCTCTTCCGGATCGATGCGAACCTCGACGGACACCGCCCCGGGAACTCCCCCGCCATTTATCGCAAGGGTTTCGACGGGGTCGGCCCCCGCGGCTTGCAGCCATTCGTCCATGCCCAGATCGGCGGAAAACACCAGGGCCGGCAACCCCAACACGCTACCCGTACCCCGGGACTCCAGGTCGGGGGCAATCGTCTCCAGCCATCCGAAATCGGCGAAGGGATCCAGGGATACCCGGGCCTCGCCCTCGTCGTGCCATAGACCCCGTTCCTCCGCGTAAAGGGAATCGTCCCATCGGAAGAATCTCAGCGGATTGGCGTTAACTCGCACGTTGGACACGTAACCGCCGGGTAGGTTAACGACGCCGTCGAACATGGCGTTCACCTGTCGCTTCCCGTGGTGGGTGGCTATCCAGCCCGTGTACCAAAACTTCTCCTCGGAGCGGGTGTTCCGGACTGCATCCGCTACGAAACCTGCGACGTCGGAGATTTCCGTGTCCGCGATCTGGCAACCCCCGGGGAGGAGCGGAGCGGGAGTTAGTTGCCCCGTTGCCTCCGCCGAGGGATATTCACCCGAATAGCCCACGGCGCCGACGGTCAGCGAGATCACCACCACCGCGGCGGATGCCGCCAACACCAGTACTCGGGCGCGGGACAGGCCAATACCCGAGCGAAGGCGAGCGACGGCCAGCAGGACCAAGAGCAGCCCGACCCCGATCCAAAGCGCTGTCGTGACGGGCATGCGGTGATCCGATAGGACCCAGAACCGGTGTTCACCGAAACGGGTACCGACCAACTCCGGGGAGCCGTCGCCGGTCACGTCCAGGGAGCGAACGTCGACCAGGGCCATCATGGAACGCCAGGTGGGAACGAGGGTGCCATTCTCGAGGCGATACCCGGATAGGTAGCGCAAGGGATGGGCCCGCACCCGGCTCCTGCTCAGGGCGACTATCTCGGGGGTATCACCCTCCCGGGGAATCACGGTCTCGAATCGGAAGGTGGGATCGTCTTCTCGGGCCATCCACAGGAGTTCCCAGGAGCCGCCGATGGCGGGGCGGAGTATCCTCGAGGGCGAGTGCACCGAGGACATCAGCAGTTCGTCGAGACCGTCGCCGGTGACATCGGCAACCACGAATTCGGCCAGTTCTACGTCCTCGACCAGATCCGCCCCCAGGGTGTGGCTTCGGGAGAGACCCTCGCCTTGGATCCCGTAGACTTCGAGATCGCGCCCCAAGAGGGCGATGGCCTCGCCATCGGCGGTCTGCAACGGCCCGACGATGCGCGTAGCCGAGGTGGGAGCGGTATGGGGGAGCCCCCCGGTTTCCACGGAGATTTCCCCGTCGGCCAGGGTCGCCTCGAAATCATCTCCCCATCGCAGGCTATCGTATATCCCCCCGGAGGCCTCCAGGCGCCGTCGGATGACCTCCGACATCATCTCGGTCGCCAGCACCGGCGGGTTGCCCAGGCGGAGTACGTTTTCGACCAGGTCGGGCGTCGAAATGGCGGCTTCCACGCCACCGGGGCCCAGGTGATAATAGGGAATCCCCGGGTAGTGTCCCCCGCGGCCCTCCAGGAGGGATATGTCGACATCTCTCTCCACCAGGAGCCCATCCTCGGGCGCGAAGAAGCGAAGCCGGATCTCCTCGTCCCTTAGCACCCGGACTCGCCCTTGGGCCACACCGTCGTCCTCGACGGGATCTGCGTCGCGGGGTGCCCCCGGGATGGCTATCCCCTCCTCTCCGTCGACGATAATCCGTTCGGCGGGGAAGTAATCGAAGGTGGGAGAAGTGTAGAGCCGATCACTCGTCTGCCCGACGAGGAAACGATTGTAGGCGCGAATTTCGTCGCCGGGGGCCAGCGAGAGCAGGATGACCGCGGCCAGGAGGACGCCCAGGAGCTGGTCGATCTGGGCCCGGGCGTAAATCCGGGTCACTGCGAGGACCAGGAGGACGACCACCGTGCCGCGGATCACCCCGTCGATCCCACCCAGCGTGGCCACGGAATCCAAACCGATCCTCATGATCAATGCCGCCAGCACCAGGGATCCCCAGGTGCGCAAGGATTCCATCGGGGTCAGGGCGCAGAATATGCCGATGAATCCGATGAGCACCGAGAAACCCAGGTGGGAGTACTCCAGTGTCCCGGGGACCACGAGCAGGGAGTAGACCAGGATCGCCAGGGTGGCCAGGAGGTAGGTGGAGACGAATCGGATGGCGCAGAACCGCTGGGACATCACGACTCCACCTCGCATCCGTCACGAGCCATGAGCATCAACCCGGCGGCGAACCAAAAGTAAGCGTTCATGTAGGGTACTTCGAAGATGTTCTCGACTCCGTTGTGCAAAAGCACCGCCAGCAGGCCGCACAGGACCCCCGCGGATATCTTCCACCATCGCGTTCCCCCGGCATCCATCCAACGCCTGTAAGCGGCGTGGACCAGGGTGAAGGTCCAGGCCAAGAATGCCGCGAGACCGACCAACCCCGTCTCGGCCAGGGTCTTCACGTAGTAATTGTCCACGTAGGATATCCCGAAATGACGCGCCGCCACCGCTCCCCCGTATCGGCCCGGACCCAGCCCGAACAATGGCCGGGAACGGAGCTGATCGTAGGCGCGGAGCCATCGACCCAGCCGCCCGTCCAGGGCACTTTTCTCCAGGTATTCCTCGGTGAACACCGCCAGGAACCTGGTGCGGATCTGCGGCAAACCCAGCCCGACCAACAAAGAGACCACCAGCAGGACAGCGAAGACCCGCTTGTCCAGTATGAAGGTGATGATGAGGACCGCACCCGCGAAGGCGAGCCAAGCCCCCCTCGAAAAGGTCAACAGGAGCGTGAGGCCCGTTATGCCAGCGGCCAGGGCCCAAAGGAAGCGATGGAGGGGGCGCCGCTCACCCCAGGCCAGTCCGGCGATGACCGCGGTGGCCAGGGCCATGTGACCGCCGAGGACGTTGGGACTTTGTACGATGGAAAAGATCCTTATCCCTATGGTCTCCGTCATGTCCACCCAACCGGCGGGGGTCTCCACTCCCAGGATGGGCTGGATCAATCCCAGGCCCGCCACCAGGGTGGCGCTGGCGCCCAGGGCCCAGAACAACCCGTACCGCAACCGGTGGGAGTCCACCAGGTGGCGGGCGACGAAGAAGAGGGGTATGAACTGGAGACTGGCCCGCAAACCCTCGAAGGCGGCCCACGGGTAGTTCAAGTCCAGGGCCAAGGAGGCGACGTTGAGGGCGAGCAGGGGCATCAGGGCGGGCAGGAACCTGGCCTCTCCGGCCTCCCTGCGGGCGAGAACGGCGAGGATCAAGAGGGCCAACAACGCCTGATCCCAGAGGGGGGCAAGAGTGGACACCACCGGGATCCTGCGCAGGGTGTAGTCCACCACCGGAAACAGGACCACAAGGTATAGGCCGATCCGTATCGGCAGATCGGCCGAGGGAGACGCCAGGATATCCATCAGGGATCGAAATCTTCTGTTGCCGGCGTGAAGCAGGCCGCGCACCGTCATGGTAAGCCTCCCTCGCAGAGCTCTCGAAGAATTATATCAGAGGGATGCACCATCAGCGAGACGACCGAACCCCGAGGCAGAGGGTGCAGCCGAAGCAGGCGTCGAGATCATCGATGAGCGAGGGCAGCCTAGAAGCTCCGCTCCAGGCCTCCCACCAGTTGGCGGGATCGTGTACGGTGAGCACCGGGACCCTGTGGGAAACCAGGTAACGAAGGACGAACTCCGCGAGGTCGATATCCTCGATCCAGCCCCTCATCAGTACGGTCCCCTCGACGTCGGACAGGAATATTGCGCCCTCGGGGGTCAACACCAGGTCCATCTCGGCGTCGTCGATCCCGGGACCGCGCCCGGGCCCACCCGTTATCCACTCGGCCACGGCGCGATCGACGCGTTTTTCCAGCGCGCGCCGATAGCGAACGGCGCGAAACGAGAGAAAACCCTCGAGGATCAGGTGGTCCTCCTCCCGGAGGAAATCCTCGATCTCTCCGAACACGCAATTGCGGCGCCTCACCCATTCCTCGTCCGGTCGAGATATCGGTTGAAGCAGCTCGCGGAGCGCTTCGCTTAGGTACTCGCCATCCTCCTCCAGCAGGGCCGGAAAGCGTTCCTGCAATATGGCTCCCACCAGGCGCGGCTCCCAATCGTACATCACCGTGTTCGCCAGGGAGTCCGCGACCACCTCGACGGCGCGCGAGCGGAATCTCTTGGGATGGGATAGCACCAGTGTCCTGGGTTTTTGCCGGGCACGCTCTCCGACGGAAACACCCCGGCCGGCGATGCGCGCCCGCCCCTCCAACCGCGATCGCAACTCAGCGGCAAAGCTCTCGCACGTTATCAAAATGTTGGGCTCGGTCACTCCCGCCGCCTCCCCGCGGAAACTGGATCGACATCGCGCCCACGACAAACGGCCCCCGAGGATTGGCCGGGGGCCGAAGCCATTTGCGGGACATCTTCGCTACTTGACGGCCTTC
Source organism: Clostridia bacterium (assembly GCA_007136565.1). Lineage (GTDB taxonomy): Bacteria > Bacillota > Sulfobacillia > SLMV01 > SLMV01 > CSSED11-154. The sequence continues at coordinate 6,737 of SLGS01000093.1, forward strand.
GCCTGGCGCCCATCGTAATGCCCGCAGCTGGGACATACGCGGTGGGGCAGCTTGAGTTCCTGGCAGTTGGAGCACTCTCCGAGGTTCGGAGTCTTTGCCTTCCACTGGGAACGGCGGCGGTCCCTTCTGGACTTAGAATGTTTTTTCTTCGGTACGGCCACAATTCTCACCTTCCTCCGTCGGACCCGGTGCCCTTGTCGGTCCCGGACAGCTGAGCCTTGAGCTTTTCCAGCTCCGCCAACCGGGGATCGACTTCCTCGGTGGGACAATCGCAAGTCCCCAGGTTGAGATCCTGCCCGCACTGGGGACAAAGACCTCGACAATCGGAACTACAAAGCACCTTGGTGGGCAGGGCCAATATCAGGTCTTCCCTCACCCGGGGAGCAACGTCGACGGTCTTGCCGTCTTTGCTCCTGGGGATTATGTCCTCCCCTTCGTCCTCGTCCTCGGGGAGTCTCTCTCCCCGGGCGAGCACCCGAGCGTAAAAATCAACCGGCAATTCGATCCGGGCGGTGGCGAGGCAACGGTGACACGCGGTCTCCGCTTCGACGGATCCGTGTATCCTGAGGATCCATCTCTCACCGTCCTTTTGCATATCGAAGGTCAGTTCGGACCCCTCTTGCACGTGGACGGGGTAACCGCTCCAATCGAAAGCCACCACATCAACGACGACTTGGCCATCGACGCGTCCTCCGTCGGACACGTCGGGCCGGTGGACGACAATCTCCATACCCATGGTGGCTCACCCCTCGAGAATCACCAATACATTCTACCTCCCAGCGACGGGAGATTCAAGGAAGCTGCGATCGCGTAGGTATTCCAGGGCATCGTCGATGGTCTCCACCGCCACCACCTCCAGGTCCACCGACGCTTCGAGGGCGTCATCGTAGTTGTCCGCCGGCACCATGAACACATCCGCTCCGGCCCTTTCGGCGGCGTAGGCCTTGAGCCTCACCCCACCGACGGGCCCCACCTCCCCGCGGACGTTCATCGTCCCCGTGCAGGCCACATCCAAATCCCCGACCAGGGACTCTTCGCCGTCGAGTTCATCTATCAGGGCCAGGGTGAAGGCCAGTCCGGCCGATGGTCCACCGATATCCCCGGCGTCGATGGAGACTTCGCGTGGAAAGGAAAACCTGGGCTCCTCGGTGGTCACCCCGATCCCGATTATGGCCGACCCGGGGCTATCGGGAGACTCGATGAGCGTCACCGGGGCGGTGTGCTCGCGCCTTTCCCCATCGTTTCCCCTCAAGAAGGTCAAGTCCATACTATCCCCCGGCGAACGCGATCCGACCACGTCGAGCAAATCGTCCGTTATACTCGTGGGCCTGCCGTCGGCCTCGATTATCACGTCCCCGGGCTGGAGGGTTTCCAGGGCGAGGGAGTCCGAGCGAATGCTCACCACCAGCACACCTTCGCCTTCGAAGGCGACTTCGTAGCCGAGCCGGTCGAAGGCGACATACTTGGCCAGATCCTGGCTCTCCCGCATCATCTGGCGGGTCCTCTCCATGTAGTCGTCCAAATCCTCGCCGGGTCTCAGGTAGGCGGCCGTCGGCGTCAAATCGGCCCGGGGATAGAACCCACCGACGAGATAAAGGAGGGCGTTCGCCTCGCGACTGACCACGGTAGTCAACATGATCCGACCCCCGCGCGGTGATTCGGGGGTCTCGTTAACCAGGACCATTCCCGCGGTCTCCGTCGCCGACCCGGGAAAACTCACCATGTGTTCCGTCGGTATCATCCAAAGGGCGATCATCAGCGCGATGGCCGAGAGGGCGAAAGTCAGCAGACGGCGATCTATTCTGAGCCTCCCGGATTTCATCTGGGCCTCCGTAATCGGCTGCGGATCGAAGCGTCAAATGGGGTCGCGGATGTCACCGGGCCCAGCGGTTCACTCCATACGGCCCGGGCCATTCCGGATTCCGACTCCTTCCCCACACCCGGGCGAGTCATCCATACCGGGGCGGAGTTACAGTGTGCGCGCGATGCGTTCAGCTGGGCTCGCCCGTTTCCTCCTGGCCCACGGGCTTCGGGACGCTCCGGTTGGGGCGCGAAGTCTTGCCGCCGCCGCGACCCTCCCGAACCTCCTGGGAGGTGCGCAGCTCCTTTCGACCCTCGGAAACCCTCTCCATGGCGCGGCCCAGGACTCCCCCGAGCTGCTTCAGTACGTCGTCGGCGTAACGGTGGGCCTCCACCTTGATCTTGCGGGCGGACTCCTCCGCCTCGGCCAGGCGCCGTTGCGCCTCTTCTTCGGCCTGGGAGGCTACGGCCGATTCCGACGTGAGGCGGGCGGCGTATTCTTCGGCCTCCTTGACGGTACGATCGGCCCTGGCGCGCGCCTCGGAAAGGATCCGCTCCTCCTCGAGGACGACGCTCCTGGCCTGGGAGAGCTCCTCGGGAAGCATGGCCCGCAACTCATCCAGAAGCGAGAAAATCTCTTGTTCGCTAATCATCACTCTATCGCTCAACGGGACGTGCATCCCGTCGGTTACCGCCGCTTCCAGCTCGTCGATGATGCTCCAAAGATCCTGGTTCATCGATCATCGCCTCCAGATATTTGAAATGCGGAGTTCGCTTCCCCGTCCCGGGAGTCCCCGCGTCGCGCGAGGGCCCTTACGACCTCGGGGGGTACCATTTCGCTGATGTCCGCCTCGTGCCGGGCCAGCTCTTTGACCAGGCTGGAACTCAAGTACGCGTGCTCGGGTCGCGTCATCATGAAGAGGGTTTCCACGGTGTTCCCGAGGGCTCTGTTGGTCTGTGCCATTTGGAATTCATACTCGAAATCGGATATCGCCCGCAATCCCTTGATGATCACGTTGATACCCCGTTTCCTGGCGCATTCCACCAGCAAACCCTCGCCCCGTTCCACCACCACGTTGGGTATGTCCGCGATGGCCCGTCGCACCATATCGATCCGTCGGTCCAGGGGGAAAAGATGCTCCTTGTTGGGGTTGTCGAACACCGTCACGACCACCTCGTCGAATATAGCCGAGGTCCTGGTAATTATGTCCACGTGCCCATAGGTTACGGGGTCGAAGCTCCCCGGGCACATCGCCTTACGTTCCAAGCCGTTTCTCCCCTCCGTCGCTCCATCGAAACACGTGCACGGCCGTATCCGAGTAGAGGCGCTTCCTCATCAACACCAGTTTCTCGTCGGGCGCTTCGGATTCCTCCAGGGCCGGCGACGAAGACCGCGCGGTCTCCACGACCACTATCGCCGGGCTGGCGAGGCCCTCCCAGTTCATCAGGCCCCGGAGTGTCTCGTCGGGAAAGCCCTCGCCGTAGGGAGGATCGACAAATACGAGGCTGCACTTGCCCGCCGCCGGGGATTGCCGCGCCAGGAAGTCCCCGGCGTCCCCTCCGAGGACGAGGCACCTTTCGGATACCCCGAGGGCGGCGGCATTGGACGAGATGACGTCCCGGGCATCGGGCGACTCATCGACGAAGATGGCAGATTCCGCTCCGCGGCTGAGGGCTTCGAGTCCCATGGCCCCCGATCCGGCGAAGAGGTCGAGGACGTTCACTCCCACGGGAACATCTCCCAGGATGTTGAAGATGGCTTCACGGACGCGGTCGCTGGTGGGACGCGTGCCCATACCCTCCGGTGCACGGATGGTTCTACCCCTGAACTGACCCCCGATTATACGCATGGCAAGACTCCACCGCCTTCGCGGATGTTTCACTGGTCAAATCATAAGGCAAATGCGGGGGGCACTGCCAGAGCCCCGGGCGGATCGGTGGCGAGGTGGCGATGCATTACGCGAGCATTTGCACCAGGGCGCGCAGGGCCAGGTCGTAACCCGCCGTTCCCAGGCCCCATATTCCACCCGTGCAGGCCGGTGCGACGACCGACCGGGACCGAAACTCCTCGCGGTCGTGCACGTTCGATATGTGGACCTCTACGGTGGGCAGGCCCGCGCCGGATAGGGCATCCCTCACGGCAATGCTGTAGTGCGTGTAGGCCGCGGGATTGATCACGATCCCGTCACATCCATCCGCGGCATCCCATATGGCGTCGACCAGGTCTCCCTCGGAGTTGGACTGGAAAAAGACCAGGTCCACCCCCAGATCCCCGGCGAGTTCCCGAAGCCTCGACTCCACGTCCCCGAGGGATTCCGCTCCATAGATTTCCCGCTCCCTCGTCCCCAGCCTGTCCAGGTTGGGGCCGTTCAATACGGCGATCCTCACGATTCTAACTCCCTTCCAATGCGCAAAGGATCTCCCCTTCGCTCACGTCTCCATCGATCACCGGGTCTCCGAAATCCCTGAGCAGGACCCAGCGGAGGGATCTACCCTTCCGCTTCTTGTCGGAAGCCATGTGTTCGAGGATGGCCCGAGGGCTCGGGCTACCCCGGAAGTCTCCGGGTTGCCGGGCGTAACCCCACTCGTCCAGGATTCCCTCCGCCTCGGCCCTCTTCTCGTCGTCGAGATAACCCCGGGCGACCGAAAGCCGCAGCGCCACCCGGAGGCCGTAACCCACGGCGAAACCGTGGGAGACCGCACCACGCGTAACCGTCTCCAGGGCGTGGGCCGCCGTGTGCCCCAGGTTCAGGTGGACGCGGGCGCCGGCCTCCCTTTCGTCCCGGGCCACGTAGGAGGCCTTGATCCGACAACTGCCGACCACGACGTCGACCAGGGCCTCGGGATCTTCGTCCCGGATCAGATCTCCCCGGTCCACCAAGAAGGCGAGGTAATCCCCGCCGGAGAGGAAACCGTGTTTGATGACCTCGGCCATGCCGTCGTAAAAAACCGACCGGGGAAGGGTGGACAGCGTCTTCACGTCGGCGACGACGGCGCGGGGCTGGTAAAAGGATCCGATGAGGTTCTTCCCCCGGGCGTGATTGACGCCGACCTTACCGCCCACCGAAGAGTCCACCTGGGCGAGCAGGGTGGTCGGCATCGCCACCAGCGGTAGGCCCCGCAGGGTGATGGCGCCGGCGAACCCGAAGAGATCGCCCACCACGCCACCCCCCAGGGCCACCACCGGCGTCCCCCGATCCGGATTAGATTCCAGGATGGCGTCGACGATGTCGCGGGCGACGGCGAAGGTCTTCGAACCCTCCCCGGGGGCGATGGAGTGCACCGTGGGCTCGAAACCCGCCTCGCGAAGGGCTCGCTCGACCCCGTCCGCGTAGAGGTGACCGACGGTCAAATCCGTGCCCAGGTGTATGGGTCCGGGGTCCAGGCCGATCTGCGCGAGTGTCGCACCGATGTCCGGGGCGGAACCGTGTCCGACCCAGACGTCGTAGGGATCCCCGGTTTCTATGCGTACGCGCTCGGATCTACCGCCGGAGCGGGTCGGTATCGAGAGCCGTTCCAATATGTAATCCGCCACCTCCCCGGGGGTGAGGTCGTCGGTGCAAATCACGGACTCGGCCAGCTCGTAGACACCTCGCCTTTGGCCGAGAAGCTCGCCGACCCGAGACGGAGGATCCTCCACGTCCAGCAGGGGTCGTCCCCCCTCGCCGCGGAGGCGTTCCACTATGGTGTCGGGGGAAGCCTCCAGGTACACGGTGTGGCCCGAGGCCCCCAGGGCGCTGCGCAGCTCTTCGTCCATCCAGGCCCCACCCCCGATGGCTACGACGGTGCGTCGCAGTCGGGCGGCGGTGAGGACCGCCTCCCCCTCGAGCCGGCGGAAACCCGATTCCCCGTGACCCCGAAAGATATCCTCTATGGACATACCGGCTCGCTCCTCCACCAGGGCATCGGTATCCACCAGGGGCATCCCGGTCCGTCGCGAGAGAATCTTGCCGACCTCGCTCTTGCCGGATCCCATGAACCCCAGTAGTACGATATTCATCGCAATCCCTCCCGAAAACGTTGCAGGGAAGCGAGGATCTCGGCGAGGGTGTCGGCCCCGAATTTCTCCGTGAGTGCATCGGCTACGCAGAGGGCGACCGCCGCCTCCACCACGACCCCGGCGGCGGGGACCGCGCAGACGTCCGAGCGCTCGTGATGGGAGGCTATGGGACTGCCCGTATCCAGGTCTATGGAGGCCATGGATCTTCCGAGGGTGGCGATGGGCTTCATGTGCGCCCTAACCACCACGGGCTGCCCATTGGTTATGCCCCCCTCGATGCCGCCGGCCCGGTTGGTGGGGCGAGAAGGCACACCGTCACCGGGCGTCGGGGGATGGATCTCGTCGTGAACCCGGGATCCGGGGCTCCTGGCGCCGGCGAAACCGGCGCCAATCTCCACGGCCTTGATGCCCTGTATGGAGGCCACCGCACCCGCTAGCCGTCCATCGAGGCGTCGATCCGACTGAACGTGGCTCCCGAGGCCCGGTGGGACCCCCAGGACCCGGGCTTCCACCACACCTCCGAGGGTATCTCCCCGCTCCGCCGCCCGGTCGATCAATTCAGTCATTTCGGCCTCCGACGCGGGGTCGGGGCAACGAAGGGCCGTCTCCTCTTCCCGGGCCCTCCATCGGCTCCACAGGTCCCCGGGATCGTCGCCCGAGGGGAAGGTGTCAGGATCCGCCTCGATCTCCCCCAGGGCGGCCGTCCAACTGATCACCCTTATCCCGACGGCACCGAGCAGCGCCGACGCCAGGGCGCCCGCCGCCACGCGGGCGGCCGTCTCCCGGGCGCTGGCCCGCTCGAGCCCATCCCGAAGGTCCCGGTAACCGTATTTCATGGAGGCGGCCAGGTCGACGTGGCCGGGCCTGGGGCGGCGGATCGGGGGACCGGCATCGGCCCCGGGCTCGGGATCCATGACCCCGCGCCAGTTGGGCCAATCCCGGTTGCGAATCATCATCGCAACCGGGCTGCCGAGGGACACGCCCCCCCGAACCCCCGAGAAGATCGTCACCCGATCCCTCTCGATGGCCATCCTTCCTCCCCTCCCGTATCCCATCTGTCGCCGGACCAGCTCCGAGTCCACGTCTTCGCGGGACAGGGGTATTCCCGCCGGGAGTCCCTCGACGATGGTCATCAGCGCCCTGCCGTGCGATTCCCCGGCGGTCAGGTATCTCAGCACCGGGACCGCCCCCTCAGGGCATCTCGCATGGAATCGCGCGGCGGCGGGAAGCCCGTGAAGAGTTCAAATCCCCTGAGGGCCTGGGAAATCAACATTTCCAGGCCCGGTACCACCGTGGCGCCCCCGGAGAGGGCCCGGGACACCAGGGTCGTTTCTTCGGGGGCGTATACCATCTCCAGTAGTACCGTGTCCCCCGAGAAGGGATAACCCTCGGGTAGGGGTGATGAAAGGTCGCCCGCCATACCCACGGAGGTCGCCTGGATCACGATGTCGACGTTCCCGGGGGATTTCTCCAGTTGCGAGGTGGAGATCTCGAGTTCTTCGTGGGCCGAGGATACATCGGACGCCAGGGCTTCGGCCCTGGCCGGGGTGCGGTTCGAAATGTGCAACGATGCTATCTCGGAGCGGGCCAGGGCGAAGGCCGCGGCGCGGGCGGCGCCCCCGGCACCGAGGATCAGCGCCGACTTCCCGCGAGGATCCACTCCCCGGTTCGCGAGGGCATCCAGCATCCCGGTACCGTCGGTATTGTACCCCTTCAATTCACCGTCGACGTTGACCACCACGTTCACCGC
>SLGS01000043.1 GCA_007136565.1 Clostridia bacterium
AACGGACGTCGCAGTCGACGTTCACGAAGTAAAGATCCAGCCTGGTCTGTAACCGGTTGAGTCGCTGAACGGCGAACCAACCGGGGTTGTTCATCCACTGTAACCTGGGGAAGTACACGTCCGTGTCGGGTCCCAGGTTGGGCCACGTCATTTCGCCAGTTTCGACCTCGATGACTCCCACGCGGAATCGCCAGTTGGTGGTTCCCGCCTTGGGGTATTTCAACCAGTGTACAGTGGGATAGGGTGACAGGTAGTCCACCAGGGGGGCACTACCAACGTCGCGCTGGTCGGTCCGAACGAAGAGGATCCAATCGCCCGTTGGGGACCATCTCCACCCGTCTTCGTCATATCCTCGGTTCTCCCCGTAAATGACATTCTCGCCGCCGTCTCGGGTGAGTTGGGTCTCCAGCCCCGATTCGACATCGACGACGAAGATGTTGCCGGAGCGTACGAATGCCACCCTCTTGCCGTCGGGGGAAATCTTCGCGTAACGCCCCCATCCCGAGATTCCCGACAATGGGCGAAGGTAATCCTCGTGCAGGTCATAGAGGTAGTAATCGCGATCCGGAGGAGGTGTAACGTACTCGAATCGCGGGGTAGGGCTGCAACCCTCTACGAGGAAGAGGCTACCATCCGGGGAGGCCTGGAACCCGTTTATGGGAATCGCCTCCCCGTTCGCCGTCAGCGACCCGGCTGCGACTAGGCACCTCGGAGTAGGATCATCAATGGACCTTTGGTATATGCTTTTCCCGTTCCCGCCGGGGTCGTCGGCCAGGTACAAAAAGCCCGAGCTATCGGGTAACCAGCTCAAGCCTTGCAGCTTCCTTCCTTCCCAATCCGCGTCGGCACCAAAGATATCCTCGAGATCTATAGGTCTGGGCACGGATCATCTTCCTTCCCCGGGTGTGTCCAAAACTCGGTGGCCTTTTGTTTCCGCTTATCCCGATAGATGGCGCCGTCTTTTATCACCATGAGCAAATCCCTGAGGTTTTTCGGCTGCCTGGGATCCTCTCTCGCGACGATCATATCCGCCCTCTTGCCCGGCTGTAGGGTACCGGCGACTTCTGCCAGCCCGCACATCTCTGCGGGAGTCCTCGTCGCCGAAACGAGTACTTCGTGACCGGACATGCCGAGGGAATAGAGCAACTCCATTTCCCGGAAAATGTACTCGACGAAATCGGGGACGTCGCTGCCCGCGACTATCGGTACGCCGGCCTTGCGGGCGCGCTGGAACGAGCGGACGTGCTCTTCCCCGGCGCGCTGGGCCTTCTCTCTCCACCAGTCCGGCCTGTCGGGATCGTACGTGTAGTCCTCGTCGTTTGAGACCACTAGCGTGGGGACGAGGTATGTACCGCACTCGGCCATGGTCTCGGCGGTCCGGTCATTGATCTCGTATCCGTGCTCCACCGAAGTCACTCCAAGTTGGGCGGCCCGGGTGATGATTTTTGATCCTCCAGCGTGGACGGCAACGGTCTTACCAACCCTCCGCGCGGTCGATACGGCGGACGCCAGTTCCTCATCGGAAAACTGGGGGGTATCCACGGCCTCGCCTGGCGTTCCGATACCGCCGCTTATCATGAGCTTGATAAGGTCCGCCCCGGCCTTAACCTGCTGGCGCACCGCCTTGGCTGCTTCATACGGTCCATCGATCTCGATGGTTCCCGGGGAGTTGTATCCGTGTCCGGAGGTAGAGGTTATCCCCTGGCCCGCGACGAACAGGTGTGGTCCGATCATCGTCCCCTGCCGTATCGCTTCGCGAAGATCTATGTCAATGTGGCGCGCTTCGCTTACCACCCTGAGGGTAGTTATGCCGTTTAGTAATGCGCGCTTGGCGTTGTACGCGCAGCGGTAGGCTAAGTTTGCATCGGATTGGAGTTTGACGAGATCCTGGCCACCATAAATATCGGCAAAGGCTGCGAGGAGGTGCACGTGGCTGTCCGCTATACCGGGCATTACGTAAGCCCCTCCCACATCGATGTGGGTTACCCCGGGCTTATCGGACATGCTCCCGAAGTCATCGGATTTCCCGACTTGGACAATCTCGCCGTCTTCTACGACGATGGTGCTCGCCGGTTGGGCCCGATCAGATACCATGTCGAGCACTGTGGCGTTCTCGATGATCAACTTATTCACTATGAACTCTCCCTTTCACAGCACCTGGCGAATCCGTCGGTCGAGGGTCTTGGCGGATGAAACATTCACCTACCATTTGATCGTGACTCCCGGTGATCGCGAGAATAGATGGGGATCCGGCGTCCCGACGCCGGGAGACGTGTGAGGATTGCAGGATCCCGCGACGAAATGTCCGCATGCGGCGTACCACTCTCACCCATCCGCCGAGCGAACGGCGCATTCGGGGGCACAGGTGCCCGACGGGCCAGCGAGTGGCGATGGCACGAGTCAAACCGGCTGTTGCATCGCGCCGGGTTGTGACGCTCGGGTTGCGAGATCCCGCTGACCTCTCCCGCCGGGGTGATGTCCCGCTCCCGTGGGCGGGGCCCATCCAGTGCCCGCCGCGGGACGTGGATCCGTGGGGGCGAAATGGTTCACCCATCCTCGCCGGCCTCGGATTTGCCCGGGGGTTGGTCGAATTTCAGGACCTTGAGCGTGGCCTCGGCACTGGACTCGTTTGACAGGTCCAAGTTCCTCATGATCTGGAGCAAGACACCGTACGAACTCCGAATGTGATCTCGCATCGCAACACGTGCGAACTCCGGCTCACCCAGTCGCAGGGCAGTGAGGATCCGCAGGTTTTCCGAGATGGTTTCGGGATACCTTTCCGAGATCCCCAACATGAACATCCGGATGGCCTGGGCGTTCAGATGCGAAATGATGGTCTCCAGTTTCGGCATGCTACTGCTCTTTACGATCAGCGAGTGCACGGCGGAATCGATCTCTGCGAGTCTCGTGACCGTCTCCCCGTTGGCTTCGAGGTCGGCCATGCCCTCCAGTTCCGCCTCGAGTTCGATGATCATCGATCTGTCTATGTTCCCCTTGCGCACAGCCAGGAGGGCGGCCTCGCCTTCCAGCACCTCCCGCAAGAAGTAGACCTCCCTGATATCACTCAACTCGAGGGGCGCGACGACGGCACCCCTGCCGGGTCGGATCTCGACCAGGCCCTCTTCCGCCAGCCTCCGAAGGGCTTCGCGCACCGGGGTTCGACTGACGCCGATTTCTTCACCCAATCGAGTCTCAACCAATCTCGAGTCGGGCAGGAACGCGAAGGAGAGAATCCTGTCCTTTATGAAGTTGTAGGCGCGCTTGTGTGATGCCTCTGACACCTGTTTCTTCTCCTCTCGCGAGAACCGATCATCGAATGGAGGGCGAAGGCGATCAACCACGACCTCAGATCGATATCGGCCCAAGCGGAATGGGTAATGCTCAGACTTGCCCATGATCGGTGGCTCAAGATCCCGTCCACCGAAGTTCCTCTTCCGGGGAGTACTTATCCATAGAGCCCCTCGCCAAATCATCCCTTTTGGATGACGGTGAACTCCACCAGTAGCTCGCGTGGAGTCCTACCCATCCGGCGAATGAAACCACTCGAGGCGAGGGACGGGAAAACCACGTCGCGACAACCCCGTGCTCGGTCACTGGCTGGAGATGCGTGCCAGGGTCGCCGAATCCATCTCGACGATGATTTCCTTCAATAGCTCCAATGTAATGGCGAAATCTTGAGTATCGATGAGTCCAACGTGATTGTGAATATACCGACACGGAACGCCGATCACGATGGTCGGTATCCCTCCTTCGCGGACGTGTATCTCGTCGGCATCACTACCACCGTAGCCAACGCTGGGCTGGCACGAAAGACCGTGACGGTGG
>SLGS01000004.1 GCA_007136565.1 Clostridia bacterium
CACTTTCACGGGCCATCTGGGCCTCGGCTCACTCATCGATGATGCCGGTGGCGACTGCGCGGCCTTCTGCGTACGTCGACACGAGACCTCCCGCTCGGCAACGATGCCGAGCGGACCGATGCTATGACATCGGTTCCCCCGGGCCCCTTACGACTACCCGGGGCAAAACCCGGGCGGGTGCGGCGGTCGCCGGGGCGATTTGATACACTGGGGGAGTTCGGGGGCGATTGATGGTGGGGCGGGTGCCCAATCCGGCGCTCGAAACGCCGTCGACCGACACCCGTCACACCGGATCGCGGCTGCCCCCCCGTCCCGACCTCGGAGGTGCTTATCGTGAGCGAAGGATCCGAACTCTCCGAAAGGACTCCGCCCGATGAATCGAATCGCACGGCGGCGCTCTTGGGACTTTACCTGGTTTCGTTCACCAACGCGCTGGGCTCGCAAACCCTCGTAACCCTCATCCCAGAATACGCAGTATTGTTCCAGGCATCACCCTATTGGATCGGTGCCTTCACCACGGCCTTCGCCCTCGCGGGGACCGTGATCGTATTACCCGTGGGGTGGCTTTCGGATCGCGTGGGCAAGGCGACGGTGTTGAGGTGGGGACTCGCGGTGAGCATCGTCTCATACATCCTCTTTCTCTTCGCCCACGATGAAGTGACCTTCGCCGTGGGTAGGGTCATCCAGGGGATCGGGATAACGAGCGGGGCCATGACTTCTTTGGCCCTGGTGGGAGAGATCGCCGGTGAGGGCGAGCGGGGTCGCATGATCGGGACCTTCAACTCCATCCGCAACATGAGCGGAGCCATAGGCGCCGCGGCGGCGGGATGGATGCTCGGTCAGTTCGGTATCCTGGCACCCAACGTGGTCCTGATTATCGTCTCCATCACGGCCCTCTTCCTCGTATCCCGGAGTCGCCACATGGACAGTTTCGACGTAGCGCGGGCCCGGGGCTTTCCCCTCACCCTCCTGGCCAGGAGCACGGCCATCCAGGCCATGGCGGCCTTCCGGGTGCTCTACGGGTTCGGGGTGGTGATGACCCGCACCTTCGTCCCCATATACGTGGGAATCACCCTGGGACTCGGCCCCTTGTACGTGGGGTTGGTCATCTCGGCGGAGCAAACCGTGAACATGCTGTTCCAAAGATTCACCGGTTCCCTCTCCGATCGCTTCGGCCGCTTCCCCATGGTAACCCTGGGGGGATGTCTCTACGCCGTCGGCCTGGTGATACTCACCACCCAACGCACGCCTTACGCCCTGATCGCCGCCAACGGCTTCCTGGGGCTGGCCGACGCCATTCGCGAACCCGCCAGCATGGCGGCCTTTGCCGACGAAGGGCAAAAGACCGGTAGCGTCGGATCCGCCTTCGCGATCCGCCAAATTCTCTGGCGCCCTTCCATGGTCTTGGCTCCCATGATGGGCGGTGCGGTCATGGCGGCGTTGGGAGTTAGATCGGTCTTCTACCTCGCCTTGGCTTTCACCATCGCAGGGGTATTGGGCGTCAGGTTGGTTCTCACCCTTCGGGGGACTTCGGACGGTGTGCGACAAGCCACTTCGCAGCACTAGATCCATTCTAACCCCGAACAGGGGCGAGGCCCCCCCCGGGGGTACCACGATGAACCGTACTCGAGGACATCGAACCTTCGCGCCGGGGAACACTAAAGGGATTCCCCGTTCCTGCGTCCCCGATCGGGATCCGCCTCCCGCAGGAAACTTAGGGCGGCGGCAACAGCCACGGGAACCATCACGGCCGCACCGAGAAGAGCCCCGGCGTAGGCCGCCAACTCGTATCCCTCGATGCCGATGCGCCCGAGTATCGACAACCCACCGAGATAGGTCCCACCCAATACGAGGCCCACGTAGGCGCCAGCGATGGCACCGAAGATGAGCCCGGCGAGGGCGGACAAGGAGATTATCCACGTCCTCCTAAGCAAGATGTATCGCTCCCTCGTACCCCGGGATTACCCTATTGGGCGGGGATTCCAACGACGCGGCGGCCCCCTCGGGGTTCTCGGCGGCGCGTTACGTCGGCGGTCAGCGGCCGGAGTCGACCGATCATCCCGGTCCAACCGTCCTCGTCCCCACCTCCGACGTCCGCGTCCTCGACCGCTCCTTCAATTCCGTCGAATCATCGCGGGGAATATGCTTTTCCCCAGGCGGCGGTCCAATCCCTTGGGCACGGCGGGGAGATCCGAAGGCCATCCGTGATTTCGAGTTTGCCCTTCGGGCCCGGGTGAAGGTCATCTTCATTCACTTGACCATGGGTATCAAGGTTGCGGGCCACGCCTGGTCGGAGCCGGTGGCGGATGGCGGTCGACCGACACCCGGGAAACCGCATCGGGGTATGCCCGCCCCCTTGGTCACTGCCCTAACCCGGTTGGTGATCGGTCCACGGGATCAGGAAGTCGGAGGGAACGATGGCAAGGGTCCGTCGCCGACGAACCGGGGCGGGTGTGGCTGCGGAAACACCTACTCCGGCGATCGGGACATCCGATGATCCAACGTGTGTCCAGCATCTTGCCGGATCAGGGTACCACCACGAAATCCAGGGTCGCGAAATGGCTGTGCCGCCTGCCGACGTCATCGGATTCCTCGTGGTAAGCCACCAGCAGCGTGTACGTCTCGCCGGGTACCACCCTCTCGAGGCGATAGCCGACATCCTCGGGGAACGCCAAGGGATAGGAGAACTCGAGGATACGCTCACTCTCATGCGACAGGAGGACGTACTCCTCCAGCGAGGCGGTGGTGGCTTCTGAATGGGTTCGCCCCCGCCCTACATCGTCCCGGGCGACGGGGGCTTCGCCTTCGAGGTAGCCGAGGATCATGTTGGCACCGTCCATGCCCCCGCCCCGCGCGTTGAAACCGACGGCGACCCACCCATCGATATCGGCACGCAGATGCACGTAAAGGCTATCTCCGTCGTGGGCCATGTGAACTTCCATTCCCATTACCTCCGCGGGGCGCTCGGGATAACCCTCGACGGAACCATCCACGGACAACGTCGCCTCCGCCCTCCCCATGGCCGGGAAGTCTTCGTCGTTAACCACCGGCGGCGGGGAGCCGCACGCGAGCAGCAGGAATGTGATGGACAAAAGCATTGCCAGCAAAGCGTTTCTCATCTTCGATACCTCCTCGAAGGTCGCCGGGGCTTCTTCGGGGGAACGCCCGAGCATACCTGGGTTCAGGCAAACACCCTGGCTATCCGCTCCAGGGCCCAATCCAGTTCGGGGCGGGTGATCACGAGGGGTGGCAACAGGCGCACCACGTTTTCGTGGGTCTCCTTGGCCAATACCCCTTCCGCCTTCAGAGCCTCGCAGTAAGGTCGTGCGGGATGATCCAGCTCTATCCCGATGAACAATCCCCGGCCGCGTATCTCCACCAGGTGTGGCGTGGTGACCACTCGCTCCAGGGACTCCAGCAAATAATCCCCCATCTCCCGCGACCTGTCCGCCAGGCTCTCCTCCTCCAGGACCCCCAGGGCGGCGATGCCCGCTGCGGCCCCCAGTGGGTTACCCCCGAAGGTGGACCCGTGAGAACCGGGCTCGAAGAGACCGAGGACGTCACCGTCTGCGGCGATCGCGGAAACCGGGAACACCCCGCCTCCCAGGGCCTTGCCCAGGATGTAGATGTCGGGGATCACGCCCTCCCAGTCGCAGGCGAAGGTCTTACCCGTTCGACCGAATCCGGTCTGGATCTCGTCCGCGAGAAACAGCACTTCGTTCTCCTCGCAGAGCGCCCGCGCTTCGCGCAGGTATCCCTCGGGTGGCACGCGTATCCCCGCCTCCCCCTGTATCGGTTCCACCAGGAATGCCGCGGTATTGGGATTGATGGCCGCTTCCAGGGCGGTATTATCCCCGTAGGGAATGACGGTAAAGCCCGGGGTGAAGGGACCGAAATCATCGCGGTAAGACGGCTCGGAGGAAAACGAGATAATGGTGGTGGTTCGGCCGTGGAAGTTCCCCTCGCAGGCGATGATCTCCGCGCTGTCCGCCGGCACGCCCTTGGATCTGTAGGCCCAGCGCCGCGCGTTCTTTATTGCCGTCTCGACGGCCTCGGATCCGGTGTTCATGGGAAGGATCATCTCCTTACCCGTAACCCGGTGGACCGCCTCGTAAAACCCGGCCAGATTGTCGTTTTCGAAGGCCCGGGACGTGAGGGTCACCCGATCCATCTGCCTCCGCACGGCGGCCAAGACCGCCGGGTGACGATGACCCACGTTGAGGGCCGAGTACGCCCCGAGCATATCCATGTAACGATTGCCCTCGGGATCCATCACCCAAACGCCCTCGGCCTCGCTGACGACTACGGGCAACGGGAGATAGTTGTTCGCCCCGTACCGTTTAGTCCTTTCGATGATTTCCTCAGTCTCTTTCATACTCCACTCCCCCACGTCCCCGATCCCACGCCTCGTTCCTCGCCCCCCCCGCGCGCTCAAGGGCTTGCCTGGGGTGAGGACGGGATGTTCGGGCCGCGGGATCCGTCGATTTGCCGGGTATTTTACCCCGCCTTTGGTCTCGCGACACCGAGACCCGCTCGCGATGGCTGCCGCCCCGATACCAGGGATAGCCCGCAAATCCCACGGCGGCGATGCGCTTAGATCTTGCAGGATGAGCCGTGGCGACGGCGTATTCGTTCCCCGGGGTGAAGATTCGAAGTGACGGAATCCACCCACTGGACGCGAGGAGGAGATCACCTTGGAAGTGCCCCGCGAGGTCGCCGAACTGCTGGCAGAGCAGAGGCTCTGCGTTCTTTGCACCAGTTCCCGGGATCGCCCACACGCATCGCTGATGGCCTTCACCTACCTACCGGAAGAAGGCGCCGCCTTGTTGGCCACGAGAAGGGACACGAGAAAGTCCGAGAACATGGAGAGCAACCCCCGGGTATCCCTCCTGGTCTTCCGCGCGAACGCGGACGTGGCTACGGCGCTAAGCTGTACCATCTCCGGAACCGCTGCGTTCATCCCGGACGAAGAGGGTGAGATGTACCGCGAACTCCACCGGCGCCGCCACCCCGGCACACCGTCGTTCACAAAGGATGAGGCCCTGACATTCGTGAGGGTAATCTTCGATGGGATATCCCTGGTGGATGCGGAGGATCGAGTGCGGCGTTTTCCTACCTGAAGCCGAAGAGCGGTTCCCGAGCCCCTTCCCCTGGGCACGATATCTCCGGTTAGCTGGGCAATATAACGCTCCGCGGTGCGTTCCCTGTCGAGAAGGAAGAAAGGTTCACCCGCTAGTGATAAGCGACGCTTTCGCCATTCTCCCCTCAACCAAAGAGCTTGGCCATGAAGAATCGGTAAAGGTTACGAACGCCCGGAACGTTGGCGAAGATATCTCCCCAAAGGTCGTAGTAATCCCTTTGCTCGATGATCCGACCATCTTCGTGCAGGGTGAGGCGCGTGCAGCCGTGGATGGGAGTAGAGGGCGATCTCCGAAAGGACATGGTCATGACCCATTCCATCATGATTACGCCGTCGTGTCGGCCGAGATTGATTATCTCCATGTCCAAACTCGCACATCTTCGGGTAAGGCGATGGCACATGGCGGTAAAGTCATCGATCCCCTCCAGCCTCTGGATGGGATCTTGGAACACCACTTCGGGATGGTAGTAGGGGAAGATGTGGGACCAGTCGGGTTTGTCCTCGGAGTCATATGTGCGCGACCATAGTTCCCCGACGGCCTCTGTCGTCAGCTCGCACAAGCCGGTATCGAGTTCACCTTCACCTGGATGCTCGTCGTGCATGGGACCACACCACCTCCGACCTTCGAGGGATTAGTTGGATGCCGATGGGATAAGTCTACCAGATTGGGAGCCTTCTCCACCCGAGCTCCGATGAAGGGCATGCCCGGGGGCCGGCATAGGGACTCCGGAGGATCCCGCCGACCCGAAGACCGCCGCTTGGGGCTCCCCGATGTACGCTGCGACTGGGGGTAGTCGGATACCCGGCGCGTGCCAAGTCCTCAGGGGCGGAGAACACCGTAAGTGGGAATCCGAAACGTCCCGCTCCTTCGGAGTTCTCCGCTCGTGGGAAACTTGTATTTCATCGCGGATCGACCGGGATCAAAGGCGTATGACGACTCGCGCTGTTCCGCGCGCGGAAGTGGTGCAAGCCCCCTGGGAGCTAGGAAGAACAACGCTTTGACCTCGCCATCTGTTTGGTCATACCCACCAGGAGAACGATTCCCACGAGGAGTAAGACCGCGAACATGACAATGAAGCCGTAATCACCCTGCTGCCAGAAGTACCCGGGACTTTGAATCACGGTGTAAAGGAGCGCGCCCGTCGCCAATAGGTACAACCGACCACCCCAGGATCTCCCCCGGACTAGGCCCACTCCGGCGACGATCAGCGCCGCCGCCGTGAAACACTCCGCGACGATATGAAACATTATCCGGACCGGTTGGGTGGCGAGTTCCGGGATGGTTCCCACCGAGTAGAAAAGCCCCCACATTCCCAACATCGACGCACCCACGACAATGGAATAGATAGCAGCCGCTCTTCGGATCATCTCCGGATTCTCCCGTTCCGTTATGGGGGTTTGGTCTCACCGTGGCGGGGCCGGGACGATAAATCCCCGATGAGACATACCAGTTCGAGCCATCGACGTGTTCTTCGGCAGAGGGCAAGTGATACCGCGATCAAGGGATGTTTCGCCTGCGACAAGACAATATTGGTTCGACCATGCCTTGTCAACGCCGTCGAAGCCGTCTGCGGCGCACGGGGCTCCGGCTTTCGAATCGCTCTCTCGGGCAATCCCGACGCGGCCTTGGGCGGGTCGAACCCCGGGGACGGTTGGTGGGGTTGGGGAGGGAAAACCAACCCTTGGCAGGTCTCATCGGGTTGCAGAGTCACTATCATGGGATCAAATCGGCGAAATGGGAGTGAGAAACCATGGTGAAAAAGATGAAGTTGCTGTTTTTCGGAGCCGGTGTCTTGGGCAGTCTGTACGCCGCTCGATTGCACGAAGCGGGACACGACGTGACCCTCCTCGCCCGCGGTTCGCGCTATCGGGATCTAAAAGAACGCGGCGTCGTGCTGGAAGCCTTCGATAGCGGCGAGACCACCCGGACCTTCGTGCCCGTCGTAGATACCATGCCAACCGAAGAACCCTTCGACGCCTGCATAATCCTGGTCCGGGGCGATCAACTCGATGAAGCCCTCGAGGTGCTAAAGCAAAACCCCCACATCGATTGCTACGTTTCCATGGTAAATGCAGTTACGGGGACACGGGCATTGGTGGACGCCCTGGGGCGAGATCGCGTTGTGCTCGGGCATGCCAATGCCGGGGGTGAGAGGGAGGGGCATCTCGTACGCTACATGATCTCGCAGGAGATTACCCTGGGGGAACTCCACGGCGAAAGGACCGAGCGCTTAGAGGCCCTGGCCGATGCTTTTCGATCGGCGGACCTCCCGGTCGTCTTCAGTCGTGATATGGATTCTTGGAAACGCCACCACGTGGCACTGGCGGTTCCCTTCGCCAACGCCCTCTACATGACTGGCGGGTGTAACTACCGCTTGTCCCACCACCGGGAGGCGCTTCGCCTTTGCCTCGATGGAATCCGGGAAGGTTTTAGGGCACTTCGCACCATGGATTTTCCCGTGGAACCCCCTAAACTCCGGTGGGTCTTTGCCCTACCCAATGCCATCCTCATCCCACTATTCGCGCGCATCCTACGCCTACCGGTGGCCGACATAGGGATGGCCCGCCACGCGCGAAACGCGCGGGACGAGATGGCGGAGCTGGGCGCGGAATTGGATGCCCTAATCGCTACCACGGGCGCGACGACCCCGGCCCTGGATGCCCTGAGACCCTATGCCGATCCCTCGCTGCCGCTGGCTGTCGAGGAAGACGGGGACTCATTATAAGGGAGGATGAGTGACTTGTCTTCTTCATCAAGTCATAACCCCGGGCCTCGAGAACGCGGGCGGATCAATCCCGACAAATACGAAAAAGCGACGGGAGCGAGGATTCGATATCACTGGCGAATCCGGATCCGAACCGCCGCGCACATGGATAGCTGGTTGCGAGAATGCTTCGGAAGCCTGCACATCGCCCACGAGGAGGGCGGAACCTCCATTATCTGGGGTGATCTCGTCGACCTTCCGCAGGTATACGGCGTCATTTTGCAGATGAGAGACTCGCACATCGAGCTCCTTTCGCTCCGAACGGAAAGGGTGACCGATGACCGGCAACGAGGGGACCGCACTTCGGGGTGATCGAGACGGGGCATCGTGCAGGATGGGATAATCCGGGGATGCGGGTGCCCGGGGGGATCATCGATGTCCCCGGGAAGACTCGGGATAGATCATCGCAAGGCAAAACTCTCTCGCTTACTCGGCCTGCGAGCGACTTGGAGAGTGTATCGGCACCAATCGATCCATGAAGCCCTTACCTGCTTTCAGGACATCTTTCGGGAGGCGTGGCACGTCCTACTTCGGGGCTTGTGATAGGAAGTTGCAAGGGCGAAAGACCGGCCGGATGGAACAACGGCAAGAGTACGGGAGGATCCAAAGGATGCAAAGATACGAGAAACTCCGCGACCCCGACGTTCCCAGGGCAAACCTGGGCAAGTATAAGCGCGAGCGCATCATCTACAGATTCAAGGATGTGCACATGGACCTGAATATCGTGCATCTGTTGTGGCAGCAAAGTGGCGGTGGAAGTGATGCGGCGGAAATATGGGCGGCGACCTCGCGGATGAAGAAAAGGGACAGGGACAGCTGGAATCGAGAATTCAAAGCCCTGGGCGAACGGATAGAAGCAATGGCCCGGGAATCCCTGGTAGGGGGGCATCGGGTAAGTGCCAGGGAAACTTTCTTCAGGGCCTCCAGCTATTTTGGTACCGCCGGTTGCCGGGACCAACAGGTCCGTTGCTTTCGGGCCGCGGGCGAAATGGAAGATCCGCCTCTCGAACCGGTCAAGATACCCTTCGAAGGAACCCATTTACCCGGGTATTTTGCAAAGGCGGCCGACGGTGATGAAGAGAGGAAAACCCTGATCGTAATCGGGGGAGGCGACACCATCCTCGAGGACCTTTACTTCATCGCCGGACCGGCGGGCAGAGCGAGGGGCTATAACGTGTTCGTGGTGGAAATGCCCGGCCAGGGGGCAACCGTCAGGGATGGTTTGGTCATGCGACCCGATACCGAAGTTCCCATGAAGGCCATAGTGGATTACGCGTTGGAAAGACCCGATGTGCACCCGGAGAAGCTCGCCGCCATGGGGCTAAGCTGGGGCGGATACATGGTGCCGAGGGCGGCCTGCTTCGAAAAGCGGTTAAATGCCATTGTCGCCAACAGCTTCATCCCCGACGGCCACATATGGATGACCGAGATCTCACCCTTTGGTCTCATCGCCAGGCTGGAAGGAACTATCCTGTTTCCCTTGATCAAGCTGCTCCTGGGGTCGAGCATGATGCCCCGGCTGGAGAGCATACAACAGAAGTGGGGCGCCCGGAATATGAAACACTTCGTAGAGCTCAGCCGAAACTTCTACCTGGACCCCCGGTTGATCGAGTGCCCGACCCTTTTGCTGGACGGAGAAACCGAGAACACCTATTCCAAGGGAGTCGAAATGTTGCAGCAGGTCGCCATGGAGGCCATATCCCACACGAAAAAGGAACGAATTACCGGGCCCAGGGAAGTCGGTGCCGACGGCCACTGCCTGGTGGCCAACACCAATTTCATGAACCGCGTTACCTTCGACTGGCTCGATGGTTTGTTCGAGGATGATCTTGATCACCTCGATTGAATCGGAACTAGTCGGCTGTTCCCGGGCCGATTATTTCCCTGTGATCAGCAAGGGCAAAAGTGCTTGGGCGGACGCCAAGGCCCCGTCGGATGCAATCACCGGTGACGGAATGACCCGCTTTTCGCGTCGAGCCCGGAGCCGAATAATTGGGGGCAACCAATTTGAAATACAGGCGAACTACAAGTCCACCCCGGGCGGATCCCTCTGCCATTCCATGATGGTCAAGCGGGAGCTCGGGGTGCCGCTTTCAAATGTTGTCGGGTGTAAAGGCACTCCCCGCTGTCCCGGGCATGGTCAACCAGGGTCGTGTGTGCCCAATCCGGAAAGGCCTCCGCCCGGTCGCACGGGGACTCGTAATGGTAGAAGTTCTCTGGCAATTCCCGACGATCTGGAATTTCCTCGTTGTCCTGGTATTCCCGAGGACACCCCATGGACGAACTCTGGATGCCTTGGGACGGCTGCGAGGACCACAGGTCCGGTGTGCGTCTAGACGCACACGAGCCCTACTGGCGGGCGTCCCTATTGACACTTCTTCGCTGCAATCCTCCCCGTCATTATGGCAGTAGGTCCACCGGCCGGGCTGTAGACCCACTTGCCTGCGGCATAGACATCCGGCAAGGCGGTCTTCACCGAATTTGCCATATTGAACATGCTGGTAACGGCCGGGATATTCCCCTCGAAGGACCAGCCGACGATAGAGCCTTCCGAACTGCCAACTCGCTCATAGATGGACCAAGGTGTAGTGGAAAAACTAAAGAGCACCTTGTCCCCGATATCGGGGTAGATGCCCGAAGAAATGGTCGCAATGAACAACTCTTCAAGCCTACTCTTAAACTCGTCGTACCAGCCTCGTTCGCGAATTCGGCTGGTCAGCGTATAGTCAAAAAGTGTACTGATTATGATGCCCGTTTTGCCCGGAGGTGCTGCGTCGGGATCGCGAAGCGCGGGTATCGATATCTCAAAGGTGTTGAAGCGACAGAACTTTTCCAACCAAGCATAAAGGGCCTCCTCTTGAACCGTATCCCAATCCTGCAATAGGGATTGAAGCTCGGTGGTATGCACCGTCCCCAGGCCTCGGCGGTTAGGGGTGTAAAACACGTGCCCGCTGGCCTTATCTCGGAAAAACTCCGGCGGCAAGTCCACCCCGAGAAACACCGAGAACACCGATTCAGCGCCCCGGGAGGCGAGTATCGCCTGCTTTTGCGTATTGAATTTGCGCTGAGACCGTCTTGGCATACCCTCATCACTCGTCATAGTGTAAAGGCCCTTGAGATCTCCAGTCCAAATCATTTTGTGGTATCGATATTCTTTGCCGGCTGAGTCCTTCAGCATCTTATTTTGCGCATCGATGTGCACGATTTCCGTCCCTTCAAGCACCTCACCTCCCCGCGCTCCGACGGCCTTGGCCATTTGATCCATGAGAGCGCCCACCCCACCCTTGGGGTAGATGTAGTCGTTGTATAGGGCGAAATAGCTCAGGGCAAAAAAGGCCGGGGTTCGTCTGAAGAAATGCTGACCAATAATATCCTTGAGGGACTGATCTGCAGCCAAGGCGTCCAGATGATCCTCGAAAGGAGTGCTCATCTTGGAAATGCGGTACATCGTTCTCAGGAACTTGAGCATCCACGCTACGACCGAGGGAACCATGGTCAAGACATTCCGTTTCTCCTTGGAAAACAGGGGATTGTCAACTCCGTATAGGACCTTCATATCCTCAACTATGTCGTGGATGGCCCGGATAATCGCGTCGACATCATCTTTGCTTTGGGGGTACAGGTCTTTCAATACATCCGCATAGAGGTACAGGCTTTGTTCCCCGTCGATCTTGAGCAGCCTGTCTTCAATCCCCAGGGTGATGGGGTTGGGCAAGATCTCAATGTCCAAGTCAAATTCCTTTATGAGAGGTCTTACGAGGCCTGCGTTAACCAGACCCCGTGCTCCGGATTCAAAGCGGAAGCCGTCCCGTTCAAAGGAGTTCATAAGACCGCCGAATTCTGCGTTCTTTTCAATCAAGAGCACATCCTTGCCCTTATGAACGAGACTCAAAGCAGCAGTCAAGCCTGCGATGCCGCCGCCAACTACAATAACGTCCTTTTGGATCACAGTTCTACACCCTTTTGATTCAATAGTTCTCCGGTTCTCTTCCAGAGTGCCTCCGCTGCCTCCATATCGTTAGCCGGAGGCGTCAGTTTCTCTTCTACCGTCATATGAAAATATCTATCGGTGGTATCCGCGACTTCAGGGGATGTCCCAAGATAGTACAAGGCCTCGGCGGAATCTTCTGGAGAGCCCGAGTATCTGTCGACCACGTGCCTCTTGAACCATTGGTACAAGCGCCCATTATCCTTTCCAGACTCCGTCCTGACCATCCCAGGATGCATCGCGTTAATGGTCACGTCGTACGCCGCCAGCTCCCGGGAGAGGATGTGCATAGATAGAACTTGCGCCAGCTTGGCGGCTCCATAAGCCTTAATGCCGGAATACCGCCGTTTCTTCCACTGCAAATCCTCGAGATCCAATCCCCACGCTGCAAAACGATATGCCTCTGAATTGACAAGGACTATCCTTCCAGTCCTGTCTCGCCGATATTTTGGCATGAGCATCCTGGTAATAATGAGGGGACAAAGATAGTGGACCGCAAAACCAACCTCCAGCCCCTCTGGAGTTTCTTTGCGAGATTCGAAGTATGCACCCGCGTTGTGGATCAATACATCTATCGGTCTTTCGAGGGACAGGAGATACTGCCCAACTCGCTGTATATCGGCCATGAGCGCCAAGTCCGCAATGACGCATTCTACCAGGGCACCGAAGTCTTCGGCGATTTCCCTGCGAACCCTCTCTGACTTCTCCGGATTCCTGTTAATCATGATTATGTCAGAACCCATAGAAGCGTACTTACGGGCGGTATAATAGCCGATACCTGCAGTAGCACCGGTTATGACAACCAGCTTACCCCGGAACGGCTCCGTGTTTCGCCTGGGATGTCGTTTCATGTTGCGAATCATTGCGAAAACATTTGACCACTTGTACTGGGCCCAATACTTTCTTCTCGCTGAGTTCATTGTGAACTAGTCCTTTACGCACTCTTCCCGTGAATCGCACAGCCACAATAAACGGAATGAGGCATCTTTACCATTGAGGATACTACTTGTTGCCATTGTAGGGTAACGGGTTTTGTGGTTCAATGTTTGTTATGAAGACAAGATATATTCTGGTCGCGTTTTTGGCCATTATGGCAGGAATCATTGGCTTTGCCGCCATATTTCAAGAGACCTTCATCGCTCTCTTGAGACATCCGACCGTCTACGGTCATGCCCGCTTTTTCCACATTGCGCCGGCAACGTTATTCTTCGCCAACGCAGTGGTCGGTATATTATGGGAACAGCGAAGCCTTGCCTCCGGAAATAAAGAAGTCATCCTGCATACCTATAGGACCGTAGCTTTCTTGGACTCCCGTCTTTCGTCACCCCTTATCATACTTTCGGTACTGGGGGGACTTTCCCTAAGCTACAATACTGGAGAATTGTGGGAGATTGGCTGGCTTTCGGCGAGTTTCCTAATCTTCATGTTGTCCGGTGCCTTCTGGACAATTAGTGACATTCCAACCCAGTACAAGATAAGACGGCTCATATCCAGCCTCGAACCGGAAGATCAAACACTTCCCGATGAACTGATCCGCCTCATAAAACTGCGTTGGTGGGTCAGCATGGCTGGCGTTCTCCCCCTCGCCGTTGTCTTTATATTGATGGTGTACAAACCGGACATCGCGGCGGTAGCGGACTGGTTCCGATAACTGAACGGCTCAAAGCTACCATTCCATTGGTTTGATCCTGGTGATGCTCTCCCCGCGCCACTCGCCCTGAGACTCAATCTTCTCCTTTGCCGATAAGCGGAGGCGCCGCTGTACTTGCGGTAGAGGATCCGCACACCGCCCCGAGCATCTTCAACCGCGTTCCCGGAGGAACTCGACGGGCAGATCCCTGTGCTCGGCCAGGCGCTCCACGATGACCGACTCCGGACCCACGAGATTATCCCTGCGATCTAGGACCGCCACTTCCTCGTAGCTGCATACCGCGTCACATTGGAGAGGTGATCCTCCCCTCATCCACGTATAACCATAGTCTGTCCTACCGGCGGTCATGGGTCGGACACTGAATACCGATCCCCGGTGGCTTCGAGATCTTCAGCGCGCCAGCGCCCGTGTTGACATCAACCAACCTCCTGCTTCCATAGGACCCACTTATCGGAGGGGAGTGATGGCACTTGATTCAGGGACCCCCACAGCGCCCCTGAGATAATGGTACCTTGGCGGGGTCATTTCTTAGCCGGATTTCGGGAAAGTGATGGCGATCCAAATTTGCGGCCTGTTGATCGGGTTATGCTCGCCCAAATCGAACCCCTCGGGGACAGTGCCGACCGAGGGACTGTCCTCGTAAA
>SLGS01000184.1 GCA_007136565.1 Clostridia bacterium
ATGGTGATTAGAGATCCTCTCGCAATCCCAGCATGGCCGCGACGTTGGCGCGGGAATCCACCATGGGGACCAGTGTTTCCCCGGATCCGGCCAGGAGCGTGGTGACGCCCGGACCGTGCCCGGCGACTATGGATCCACCGTGGATGACTATTCCGAAGGATACGTACCCCCGCTTGTAAATGCGCCCGAAGCGGTGATCGGTATCTATTATGGCTACCATGTCGCCCAGTCGGAGCTCGTCCAGGCGATATTCCTCGACGGTATCCTCGTCGAACATGGTGATGTCATAGTCTCCCTTGAAGGCGTTGTCCTGTCCGAGCCCCGAGCCCATGATGGCGGCGGGGATGCGGTGGGTGACGGGTACCCGGAGTGTTGCCCCCTCTTCGTCGATGCCCCAGGCGTCCAGTAGCTCGGGGGAGGTATTGAAAACGCCCACCTCCGGATAATCCTCCAGCTTCATACCCAGGCCCATGGCGTGGACCAGGATCTTGTCCCCGGGGATCATCTTCTCCATGGTTTCCCGGGGGAAATCGACCATGACGTGCTCGGCGCCGCCATGTTTTCCGGTGACGGTGCCCGTTTCACCCTCGGCCGCGCCGGATACGACCCTGGCCGAGTTGCCGATGGAGGCAAGGATGTTGAGACCGGCGTTCTCCCCGGCCTCGCCCTCGCCCTTGGGGTTCTTAATCGTCACGGCCGGCTCCAGGTGGTCCGCCACCCAGCGGGTCGCGGAATCGCCGACGCGTACGTTGTAGGTGATACCGGCGGTGGCGGGGAGTACCACGGGTTCCCCGCTGGCCGTTATGCGATAGGGGGATCGACTCCTCACCGACGGATGGGCTATCTCACCCATCACCGACATTTCGACCAGATTACCTCGGTTGGTTCTCACGGTATGCTCTCCCTTCGGTCGCTCAGGATACGACCTGTCCCACGCTTACGATCTCCGTTCCCCCCGAGAGGGTCTGGTGAACCGGACAATAGCGCTCGGACAATTCCAGGGTGGAATCCAGTTCCTCCTGGTCGAGACCCGGGGACTTCACCTTGAACGTCAGCTCCATCAGTTCCAGCCGACGCGGGCGATCCTCGGTGTACGTACCCTCGACTTCCACCACGATGCTTTCCACTTCCATGCGCTTTTTCTCCATGATGGCCTGCAGCGTCAACGCCGCGCACCCGCCGAGGCTAGCCAGGAGCATGTCCACCGGGGTGGGCTCCCCGTCGCTTAGGGGTATGGTGTGATCGTCGATGGTTATTACGGGACGACCTTCTACCATTTCTGCTTTCGCGAATTTCTTATCCGCCATGATGCACCTCCATTGCGATCATTCTACAGCGATTTTACGCCAAATTGCGAACGACGAGGAAGGAGGGTGGGACTGTGGCGATTGTCGGGTGCGGGGAGAGGGTATACCTCATAACCGAGAGGTATGACGGGGGCTTGTCACAGGGTACTGGCGGAGTATCATTATTTCGGAGGTGCAGAAGTTGCCCACTTACGATTACAATTGCCCGAAGTGCGGGGCGGATTTTTCCGCCTTCGTAACGATGAGTCAAAGGGACAGGGTTCCCTGCCCGCATTGCGACCATCCCGACGTGCGCCAAAAGATCACCACCCTCCATCGATCGGGTTCCGCCCGGGGTGGGGGCTCCTGCGCGACCGGGGGTTGCTCGGGTTGTACCGGGTGTCGCTGAGGGCTCGATGGCTGGGCAGGCAGGCCCTATGACGGACCTGCCTGCGGGCGTGGAAGTCCACCGGGCGGGGGCCCGATGGCTTCGTGGGGGGATCGTGGCGTTCGCCGTCCCTGGACTAGCCTCGGCCGGGGGAAGCGGGATCGGGCGGAAGCGCCTTCGCCCCCCGAGGGGAGATATCTTCCCTCGGGGGTTATATCGGGATTTCCACGCGGTGATGTTAGCCCTTACCTCAACCTCCCCCGCCGAACCGGGGTGATCTCGCGCTCTCCGGAGTCCATCCCCGCCAGAAAGTGGGGAGGAACGGTCCCGTCGAAGTTGAAGCTGGTTCATCCAAAGAACCCGTCGAACACATCGGTATGGGGGGATAATCGTGAAGAGTTTCTTGGAATTGGCCAAAGCGCGTTGCAGTACCCGGGCTTACAAGTCGGATCCGGTTCCCGAGGAGGATATCCTGCAGGTCTTGGAGGCGGCCAGGCTGGCGCCGTCGGCTTCCAATAAGCAGCCCTGGCATTTCGTGGTCGTTCGCGACCCCGAGCGAAGGGCGGAATTGGCCCGCGTTTCGGGGGGACAGCGTTTCGTGGGGGAGGCCCCGGTCATCGTCGCGGCCGTGGGCACCGACCCCGGGCGGGTGATGACGTGCGGGGTACCGTCTTACGCCGTCGACGTTTCCATCGCCGTGGACCACATGACCCTGGCGGCCGAGGACCTGGGCCTCGGAACCTGCTGGATCGGCCTCTTCGACCAGGACGAGGCGCGCCGCATCCTGGGGGTGCCCGAGGATAACATGATCGTGACGCTACTGCCCCTGGGATATCCGGCCGCCTCACCCCGACCCAAGAGCAGAAAGGGCATCGAGGAGATAGTGAGCTGGGAGAGCTTCGCCGGCGACGGGACGGAGGCATGAGGGATCCCGGCGCCCGGGTGCTTTCCATACCGGATCTTCGAGAGGGCGAAAGGGTGGAGGGGCTGTTCGCCGCGGTGGTCAAGGATCTCCGTCCCTTCAAGGATCCCGCCAAGGGTTGTTACATGCACCTTCGCCTCAGGAACCGCACTGGGTTCATAGAGGGACGGATATGGGAGGGCGCCGAGGAGCTCTCCACACGTTTCTCCGAGGGTGATCCGGTATGGGTGACGGCCGAGGTGAACAACTACCGGGGAACCAACCAGCTGGTGGTGAGCAATATAGGGCCCGTGGAGTCCGACGCCGTCGGGCCCGAGCATTTCTTGCCCGTCAGCCCGCGTCCCCGCGAGGAGATGGAGGCCGAGCTCTGGGCGGCCGTCGAGGCTTTGCCCGATGGACCGGCGTCCCGCTTCTTGGTGGATGTTTTCGCGGACCCGGATTTCTACCAGCGCTTCACCAGGGCCCCGGCCGCCAAGAGGGTCCACCACGCCTACATATCCGGGTTACTGGAGCACTCCCTCGAGGTATTGGCCATCCTCCGTTCCACCCGGTCCGGGGACGGGCGGCTGGATCGGGAATTACTGACCGCCGGGGCATTGTTGCACGACGTAGGGAAGATCGAGGAATACACCTTCGGCACCGACATAGACTACAGCCACCGGGGTAGGATGATCGGGCACGTCGTCCTGGGTTACCGTATGCTATCCCAGTGGCTCGCCGATGGCGATTACTTCCCCGAGGACGCGCAGCTGCACCTGGGACATCTCCTTCTCAGCCACCACGGCGAGTTCGCCTACGGTGCCCCCATCCTTCCCCAGACCGCCGAGGCCATGGCGCTTCATCAGGCCGATATGCTCAGCGGTAAGGTGGCCCAGGTGGCCTCCATCGGGGCGGCGGCTCCCCGGGGCGGATGGTCGAAGTTCGATCGGTTGCTCGGTCGGCACGTGTACAATCCGCCCGGCCACGGTGATGATTCCGCAGATCCGCGGGGGGAGTGAGGGGTTCTGTGTCCTGGCTGATCGCCCTGGGTGAATGGGTGGCCCGCGGTTCTTTGAACTCCCCGGATTTCTTCGGGCCCGCCGTCTTCCCCGGCCACGCGACGTACGCGCCCCCGGAGGTTCGCTACATGGGTTTCGTCCTGGCGCTGGCAGCACTGCTTTGGTCCCTTTGGAAATGGTGGGACGAGCCCGATTTTTGGGCTTCGGTGCTGGTCG
>SLGS01000130.1 GCA_007136565.1 Clostridia bacterium
GACGACAGGGTTGAGATCGCGTTCGAGATTCAGGTCCCCTCCGGTGTGGATACGGGCAAGGTCATCGGGGACATCGTCGAACTTCCCCGTGTACTGAGTGTTTCGTCGGGTGAGGATAGGGGATTCCTGGATTGATGGGGTTCCGTTCATCGATTAGATGTCGATCCCCATGGTCAGACCAATTAGATTGCCTATCAGGAGTGTCCGGGCTGCAACACCGAGACTGACACCCGCCATTGCCGGGAAACGCCTGCGGAAGTCGTAGTCGCTCGCCACCGAGATATAATTGAAAGTCGCCATTATCGATATTGCCGTGACCATGGTGGTGGGCAGGCTCGAATAATGCTTATGCATCGTTAGGGAACGAGTGATGAGCAGCGCTACGGGAGAAATGTTAGTCACACCGGTAAACGATGCCGACTTGACGGCCCCCGGATTCGTCCCTCGATCTCTTGCGACAGGTATTCCCGGGCCGCCGCGGATGGGATCTGCAAGCCCGGTTATCATGCCGGTCGCGGCGATGAGTCCAGTTTCCCGCAGGGCGAAGGTCAACCCGGCTGATACACCCTCGAGCTAGGGCCCCGCGTGCTGGAGGTGCTCTTCGCGGATCATCCCGATGAGATGCGCCTCGTGATCGTCCCGGTGATGCGAGCGACATCGGATACGTGTTTATCCACCCTTCGACATTTTCCCGGGGTTTCTTCTTCACCGCGTTCCAGTAGTTTGATGGCGAAGATTAATACCGGGAGGCTCGGCATCCAGTATTACTCGAATAGGGGGGGGCGCGTTGAAACTTCCAATCCCGGGTCTTCGCGCTAGAATTCGTAGTGCCGATATTCAACCTCGGCAATGCGTGCGAGGATACCTCCGTTGCCGCTGGCGTCGATCCCAAAGAATGTGATGTTCCGCTATTTCACTTCCTTATGGATTCGCAGATTTCGTCGCGGATTTCCTTCGGAGGGTTCGGCCTGTCCTCGACCAAGGTATTCACTCCCTCGGCGTCCATTAAGCATTCCATGGGGGGTCGCACCTTTTCCGTTCGGAGTTGCTGAGTTGAGAGCGCAGGAACGGCACCGCGCGGGAAGAAGTGTCGCGATGGAGGTGAGGCTATGTCCGAATTGAGAGTTGGCATTCAGGGTTGTGGAACCATAGGAAGGTATGTCCTCGAAGGACTCGTCGACGGTGCCGTTTCGGGTGCGGTCCCAGCCGTGGTGATGGGACGCACCGACTCGTCTCGCGGCCGTGAACGAGTGCGGGAACTCGACATACCCTGGGTTACCGATGTGGATTCAATGATAGAGTGGGCACCGGATGTAGTCGTCGAGGCGGCATCTCACGCTGCGGTGGAGAGAGATGGGTTGCGGATACTCACCGCCGGGATTGACTTGGTTCCGTTGAGCCTCGGAGCCCTGGTCGACGGGGCATTGCTCGAAGAGCTTTGTGAGGCTGCACGGGTGTCCGATTCATTATTGTACATTCCTTCGGGGGGGATAGGTGGGCTGGATGCGTTGGCGCAGGCTCGATGCGGAGACGTGTACAGCGTGACAATGGTCTCCAGGAAGCCTCCCGGGGCTTGGAAGGGTATAGACTACGTGGAGCAACTGGGCGTGAACCTGGACGCCCTGGAGAACCCTTTGCAACTCTATTGCGGTCCGGCGCGAGATTGCGTCAAGAAGTTCCCGCAGAACATCAATATTGCGGCTGCCCTCAGCCTCGCCGGGCTTGGTTTCGACGAAACCATGATTGAAATATATGCGGATCCCACGGTCCCCATCAATCGGCACGAAATAACCTGTGAGGCGGAGTCGGGTCGGTTCACCGTGATAATGGAGAATGCCCCGGTTCCGGAAAATCCCAAGACGACTTATATGGCGTGCCTCAGTGGCCTGGCGGCACTCAGGAGACTGCGCTCCAACTATCGCGTCGGCACGTGATCCATGGGCGGGGGCGATCCGGTGGTGAGGAGTGATGGGCGCCCGAGCAGAGGCTCGGGCGCACCTCTTACCAGCCCTTTTCCTCCAGTAGTGATTCGGCGATGCGCTCGGCGGATTCGACGAAAGCCGCGCACTTGGTTTTGCGGTCGCGACCCGAGAAATACTCTTTCCGGCTCACTTCATCATCGAACATTTCGTCCAAAGGTATTAGATCGCGGCAATCCAAACCACCGCATTCCTTCTCGAAGGCTATCAGGAAGCGAATTACCATATCCTTGAGTTCCGAGACGGAGCGATCATCGTGGACCCTCACGTTGGCTCGAGCGCCCAGGCCCATGATTGCACCCGTCGCCGCTCCACATATATCCCCGCTACCCCCGATGCCGCCTCCGAACCCGGAGGCCAGGGAAGAGCACGCGTCGATTTCACCGACGATGCCCCCGAGGGCCGATTCCGCGCAATTATATCCCCGATTGACGAATAGGTCCCAGGCATTCATGTCTATTCCTCCCGTACGAGTACTGCTCGAGATCCGGCGCCACACCACACACCACCGATCGGCGGAGGCCTTTTGAACCATCGGCATCCGGAAGATGGTGAGCAGCGCACCGGCAAGTATACCTTACACCGATTTCGCCAGCTCCGGCCCGCAGACCTTCACGAACCCGGGCGCGTGGGAGTGCCGGCAGAGGGGCCCTGTTGATGGCCCCGCCGGCACGAGAGGGGTTCCTTCGTGCTCGTCCCGTGGCGTTTACCGCATTGACTGGATCTCACGGCCGAGGGGAACGAGATTTGCCAGCTGGTCGGGCGGAGGGTAACATTGAGGGTAACGCTACGCAAGAGGATGTGATGCGCATCTCATCGGGCGACGATAGAATCAGGGATGTTTTCGCCATACGGTTGCTCATATTGCTGGTGGCTTCCGTGGGCTACCTCTACCTGTCGGGGCTTTGGGCCACGGCTGTGTCTAACATGCACGCTTCAGCCCAGTATTTGAACTTCCTTCGCCTATTGCTCCCCGCCGTCGGCAGTACCGCCGCCGCCGGGCTGGGAGAGCGATGGTCTACCTCGCGATCCGCCGCCATCCTCTTTTGGGTCTTTACCGCGTCATGGGTCGGTGTCCTGGTCTATCCCTTCCTGGGGCTCGGACTCCCCGCCATCCGAATGGCTGCCATTCCGGGCATGGTTTCCCTCCTGGGGTGGTTCGCAGGTAGTAGCCCCGTCGCGGGGGATAGATTGGTGGGCACCCGTGTTCTCGTCATCGTCCTGACGGCCGTCATCGCCACCGGTTTACACCTTGTTCTCGTCGGTGACTGGCAGTCCCACATCTCCGCTGGTGCCGGTGGAGCCTTTATACGCCTGCTCGGTGGTTCGGCCGCCTTGCTGGCGGCCGGCGGCATACTGGAAACCATAGCCGGTGGAGGTGCGATGCCCGGTGGGAAGTGGACGGCCGCTATGGCGCTGGGGGTATGGTTGATACCCTTGGCAGTTACGGGATACGAGCTTTTCACCCTGGAGATGTCCGGGGGGATTGTGGAAATGGGGGGATGGCCGGGGAGTTGGAGAGCCTTTTACTCCCCGGTGATGCTTTCCATCTTTAGCGCCCCGATGGGCGCGCTTGCCACCCGTGCCTTGCGACACCGCCATTAGTCATAGGGGCGCACGGAGCCGAGGCCGTTTCAGACCCGCGCTCGCGTTGCTGGGTGGCGAGGCTTCACTCGATTTCGACATCGACCACGCGTCCTCGAAGGGACTTCTTCAGGGGAACGGCTATGCGGAGGATGCCATTTTCGAATTTCGCGGTGATGCTTTCCCCTTCGTCAACCTCCGCCGGCACGGGGAAAGTGCTCTGGAACCGCCCGTAACGACGTCC
>SLGS01000084.1 GCA_007136565.1 Clostridia bacterium
GGGATTGGTGAGCGGACCGAGGATATTGAAGATGGTTCGTACGCCGATGTGCTTTCGCGTGTTTATGGCGTGTCGCATGGCCGGGTGCAGCCTGGGCGCGAAGAAGAAACCGATCCCGATCTCATCCACGCAGCGCCCGACGTCCTCGGGGGTGAGGTCCAGGGGCATCCCCAGGGCAGCCAATACATCCGCCGATCCGCACTCGCCGGTGACCGCGTGATTGCCGTGCTTGGCTATGCGAACTCCCGCCGCGGCGGCGACGAAAGCGGTGGCGGTACTGATATTGAAAGTCCCCGAACCATCGCCACCGGTTCCGCAGGTGTCCAGGAGGTCGCCCCCGGTGTGGATGGGAATCCGTGTGGCGTTTTGTCGCATCGCCCGGGCGCTTCCCACTATTTCGGACTCCGTTTCACCTTTCATCCTCAATCCCATCAGGTATGCCCCGATCTGGGATTCTTCGGTGTCGCCCCGCATGATCTGGTGCATGACTTCTTCGGCCTCGTCGGCCTGGAGGTGCCCGAATCTGCTAATGATGTCTATGGCTCTCTTTATGTCCACCTGGTTTTCGCTTCCCTTCCCATCGCTACAGCCGCCAAGGTATCCTCCGAAAAAGCAAAACCCCTCCTCATCCCAAGGACGAGGAGGGGTGATTCCCGCGGTGCCACCTTGATTAAGTGGGCCCGATGAGTGAGGGTTCGGACCGACTTCACTTTACGGAGTGCGCGTCGCAGAGCGACGTACATCCGCGCCCGATAACGGGAGCGCCCCGGTGTGGACTAGTGTCGGGAAACGACCCCCGATTTCGCCCCACGGCTCCCCGGTCCATTCGGTAACGTCGGCGTATCGCCTTCCCACCCGACGGCGACTCTCTGAACGCCAAAACGATACTTACTATTCCGGATCCACGCCAAATCCAATATTAGTGTGTTGAAATTAGCAGTAACCCCGTTGGATGTCAAGGGATTGTCGCGCGGGCGTGGAAATCCCCGGGGATCGCCGCGGTGGAGCATTCGCGAACGCGAGGATTCCGCGTCGGAGGGGAGTGGCCGATGGATCACCGGGAAAGGGATAAGAGGTTTGCAGATCTTCGAAGAGCCATGACGGAGAATGATATAGAGGTCCTCTTGATTGCCGGCAAAGGGCACGGATGGACGGGACGGGGATACTTCCGCTACCTCACGGATTTCCACCTGTGGGGACATGATGGGATCGTTCTCTTTCCCCTGGAGGGAGAACCCATGGTCAGCCTGACCAGCGCGGGTGTGGCGGCGAAAGTTGGTGAACGCGGGTGGATTTCCGATTGTCGCGGCGACTGGGATGTATTTCCCACGATAGTGGATGAACTGAACCGGCGGAGGCTGGATGGCGCCAGGATCGGGCTCGTCGGTCGACAGATGATCCTGCCCGTGGGAGTGTACGAGGGCTTGGTGGACGGCTTACCGGGGGCGGAGTTCGTCAATGCGGATGTGCTCATGGATTCGATTAGGGCGGTCAAGTCGCCGGTAGAGATATCCCAGATCGAGGATCTATGGCGGATGGCCTCCGAGGCCATGGAGGTCTTCGTCGAGGAGCTGAAGCCCGGCATGACCCAGTTGCAGGCCAGCGCGGAGCCGATTCGATTTCTATACGAGCGCGGCGCCCGGGATCACCTGGTATTCATCGACGGGGCCATCCCCACGCGACGGGAGCTTAGCCTTGATGGCATTCTCCGTTACCACATGGAGATTTGTGGGCCCAGTGGGCACTGGTGCGAAATCACCGTGCAGCCGTGTTTTGGTGCCCTGCCGGAGGAGGCTCGGTACCTGATGGAAGTGGAGCTACTGGCCTACGAAGAGGTCCGGAAGATCGCCCGGCCCCGCAGTACCCTCAACGATCTCGTGCGAACCTACGAGTCTGTTCTGAGGGACACCGGTTTCGAGATCGATAAAGCCCAGGCGGGCCATCATTACGACATGCACGGGCAGGGTCTGGATTGGATAGAGTGGCCCAACAGGGCGCCCAACGATCCCCACCGATTCGATACG
This sequence comes from Clostridia bacterium, assembly GCA_007136565.1. Lineage (GTDB taxonomy): Bacteria > Bacillota > Sulfobacillia > SLMV01 > SLMV01 > CSSED11-154. Next base: position 2,025 of record SLGS01000084.1, read on the forward strand.
GAGCTGGTGGCGGGGATGTACATTAACTATCATCCCTCCCGCGCACTCATTCCGGCGATTTCTTCGAGCGGGATAAACGACGGGCTCCTCGTTACTGCCGGTGGCGGTCGGAGAATATATCCCGATTGGGATATGCGGCATCGTCCCATGTAATGCTGCATTGCGACGAAGCGAGACCCAATCCGAGATACCTCGGATTGGGTCTTCGGGTCACCGCGGGGCTTGTCACTCAGCCGTTTTTCTTTTTCAGCTTGGCCCAGGAATCCTTGAGCGGGACGATTCGATTGAACGTCGGGCGATCCGGGTTGTCCTCCTCGGGGTCCATGTAGAAGTATCCTTTTCTCATGAACTGCAGCCGCTCGCCGGGAAGACAATGGGCCATGTCGGGTTCCCCGACGGCGTTCTCGAGGTTGACCAGGGATTCCGGGTTGATGGAGGATGTGAAGTCTGCACCCTCGACTTCCTCGGGGTTTTCGGCGAGGAACAGGGTATCGTAAAGGCGCACGCTCATTTGCACCCCGTGTTCCGCCGATACCCAGTGCATAACGCCGCGGATTTTCCGCCCGCTGGTGTCGTTACCGCTTTGGGTGGCGGGATCGTAAGTGCAGCGCAATTCGACTACGTTGCCATCCCCATCCTTAACTACCTCTTCGCAGGTGATGGCGTAGGCACCCTTCAAACGGACCTCGCGGCCGGGCGCCAGGCGGAAGAATTTCTTGGGTGGATCCTCCATGAAGTCGTCGCGTTCGATGAAGATCTCCCGACCGAAGGGAACTCGCCGGGTACCGGCCGCTTCGTCGCCGGGAATGTTCTCCAGCTCCACCATTTCGGTCTCGCCCTCCGGCCAGTTGGTCACGACGACCTTGATGGGATCGAGGACGACCATTCTGCGCGCTGCCTTGGCTTCGAGGTCGTTGCGGACGCAGAAGTCGAACATGGCCATATCCACCGTACTATCGGAACGCGCGACTCCTGCCCGCTCCTGGAACTCCGAGATGGCCTCCGGCGGGACGCCCCGTCGCCGCATCCCGGCGATGGTGGGCATCCTCGGGTCGCTCCAACCGTCGACGTAGCCTTCCTCGACGAGTCGGCGTAATTTGCGCTTGCTCAGGACCATGAAAGTGATGTTCATCCGCGCGAACTCGGTTTGCCGCGAGCGGCACTTGACCGCATCGGGCATCAACTCCAGCGCGTTCTCCACTACCCAGTCATAAAGGGGGCGGTGATCGCTGTACTCGATGGAGCAAAGCGAATGGGTGACCCCCTCCAGGGCGTCGGTAAAGGGATGGTCAAAATCGTACATAGGGTAGATGCACCATTCGTCCGCCGTCCTGTGGTGGGAGGCGTGGAGTATCCGGTAGAGCACGGGATCCCGCATGTTGAGGTTTCCAGAAGACATATCGATCTTGGCCCGCAGCACCCGGGAGCCGTCGGCGAACTCCCCGGCCCTCATGCGCTCGAATAGATCCAGGTTCTCCTCGACGTCCCTGTCCCTAAAGGGGCTGTCCGTCCCACCCTCGGTGAGCGTACCGCGATACTCGCGGATCTCCTCGGGACTGAGGTCGCAAACGTAGGCCTTGCCCGACTCGATTAGGCGCCGGGCGAACTCGTACTTGGTTTCGAAGCTGTCGGAACTGAAGAACAGCCGATCCTCCCAATCGACTCCCAGCCAGCGGAGGTCCTCGACGATGGATTCGACGAATTCTTCCTCCTCGGCTATCGGGTTCGTATCGTCGAAACGGAGATTGAAC
>SLGS01000159.1 GCA_007136565.1 Clostridia bacterium
ACCGTGGCAGTCATCGGTTACGTCCTGCCGACCTCGCCCTTTTTGGACCACCTGGAGGATCTAATACACCTATACGTCCCCGGATCCGCGGATTTCCTGGTGGGCAATCTCCAGGATCTCATAGCGGTCCGGGGACAGTTGGGTCTGGTGGGAGTAGTAACCCTCCTTTGGGTCAGCTCCGCGGTCTTCGCCGTGATGACCCGCTCCCTGAACGTGATATGGGGCTCCGAAGGCGAGGGATCGGTCCTCAGGACGCGGATAGTCGGGGTCGGCTCCGTCTTGTTCTTCGGATTCTTGGCCCTCCTCTCCCTGGCGATCAGTGCCGGCCTCAGGATATTCCGGGCCTACGAGACCGAATTGGCCGCCGAGATGGGCATGATACCCATCTCGGACACCTTCCTTTGGCGCTGGCTACCCGTGATCATCTCCGTGGTCATGATCTTCACCGTTTTCGTGGGCATATACAGGTTCTTCCCGGCCAGGAAGAATACCCTGGCCGAAGTCTGGCCAGGTGCGGCCGCGGGCGCGGTTGCCTTCGAGATCGCCAAGAATCTTTTCGTCGCGTATCTCGGGAGTACGCCTCCGCAGGCCATAATCCACGGGTCGTTGACGGCTATGGTAGTCTTGCTGCTTTGGATATACGTGATGGCCTTGATCGTGCTCCTCGGGGCCGAGTTCAACGTGATGCTCCTTCGCCGTCGCGAAAATGCCGAGGGAGGATGATCTTTTGAGCGAGAGCGCCAAGGATGTGGCCGGCGAGATCCGGAGGCTGCGAGAGGAAATCTCACGACACGATTACTATTACCATGTCCTGGACGATCCCAGGATCGAGGACAGGGAGTACGACCGCCTGTTCGCGAGGCTTCGGCGGTTGGAGGAAGAGAACCCCGAGCTGGTTACACCGGATTCTCCCACCCAGCGCGTGGGGCTCAAACCGCGTCCCGGGTTCGCCGCGGTGGAGCACGATCCCCCGATGCTCAGCCTGAGGGCGATCTACACCGAGGAGGAACTGGTTTCCTTCGATGCGACGTGCAGGCGCGAGCTCAAGCGGGAATCCCTCGATTACGTCGCTGAGCCGAAGTACGACGGGCTGGCGGTGGAACTGGTCTACGAGGACGGTCGACTGCTCGGTGCCTCCACGCGCGGAGATGGTTATACCGGGGAGGACATCACCTCCAACGTTCGCACCATACCCTCGGTACCGTTGATCCTGGGGGACAGGGAAGTCCCCGTACCGGGTCGACTGGTGGTGCGGGGGGAAGTTTACATGGCCCGGTCTTCCTTCGAGAAATTGAATCGTCGCAGGGAGGACGCCGGGGAGGCGCCCTTTGCCAACCCGAGGAATGCCGCTGCCGGGTCCTTGCGCCAGCTGGACCCCCGTATCACGGCCCAACGCCCACTCAAGATCGTTATCTACCAGATCGCGGAGGTTTCCGGCATCGCCCCGAGGAGGCAGTGGGACGTGCTGGACCGCTTCCTGCCCGCCTGGCATCTTCGATCGAAATCGGAACCCAAGGCACTTTGCTCCTCGGTGTCCGAGTTGATGGACTTCTACGGCAAGGTCCTCGCGGATCGCGAGGAGGCGGACCTGGAGTTGGACGGCGTGGTAATAAAGGTGGATCGGTTGGACTACTGGGATCTATTGGGAACGCGAAGCCGGGATCCCAGGTGGGCCGTCGCTTTCAAGTTTCCGGCCCGTGGAGCCGTCACCCGGGTACAAGACATCATCGTCCAGGTCGGACGAACTGGGCGCCTGACGCCCCTGGCCATCCTCGAACCCGTCGAGATCGGGGGTGCCACGGTGAGCAGGGCCTCCCTGCACAACCGCGGCGAAGTGGAGCGAAAGGATATTCGCATAGGTGATCACGTCCTGGTGGAGCGGGCGGGGGATGTCATCCCCTACGTGGTTAGATCCTTCCCGGAGCGGAGGACCGGGGAAGAGACTCCCTTCAGCATGCCCACGGGTTGCCCGGTTTGCGGTTCCGAGGTGCTGATGTCCGAGGACGGCAAGGACGATCGGTGCGCCTCCTTGGGTTGTCCCGCGCAGTTGAAGGAGCGCATCAAGCACTTCGCCTCCAAGTCGGCCATGGATATCGAGGGCTTGGGCGACAAGACCGTGGATGCCCTGGTGGAAAAAGGACTGGTCCGCCACGCCACCGACCTGTATCGCCTGGAACTCGAGGACTGGATTACCCTGGATCGAATGGGAGAGAAGTCGGCCGGCAATATCATGGCCTCCCTCGAAGAGAGTAGGGAGGTCAGTCTCCCGAGGTTCTTGGTGGCGCTGGGGATTCCCCTGGTGGGAGAACACCTCGCGCGCGTTCTGGCGGCGCATTTTCCATCGCCCGCTGCCCTCGAGGGGGCGACTCCCGGGGACCTCATGGACATCGACGGGATCGGACCCGAGGTGGCGCGAAGCGTCGCTACCTTCTTCGCCGACGAGGGCAACCTAGAGATACTGGCAAAATTCCGCGAACTGGGGCTGGACCCCGGCGCAGATCTTCCCGAAGGGGAGGCCCACCGGCCTCTATCGGGTCTCACCGTGGTGTTTACCGGGAGACTCGAGAGGTGGACGCGGGGCGAGGCCGCCGACCTGGCGGAATCGCTGGGGGCACGCGTCACGTCGTCGGTTTCGAGGGAGACCGACTACCTGGTGGCTGGCCCCGGAGGGGGGAGCAAACTGGATCGGGCGCGGGAACTGGGAATACCCGTGTTGGACGAGGAAGAATTCGCCGCCATGTTGAGGGACGTGGCGAGCGAGTAGGGTGGCCTTCCCGTCCGGATTCCGGATCCGGTGAAGCGAGTAAAAGGGGGCCCTCGCGTTTTGCGGGGGTCCCCGATCCCACGGCGGGATGGTGCAGCCTTGCCCGGCGCCGGAGGATAATGGGCGCCCATCGGTGAAGACAGTATTCTCGTAGGGTAATCCCGGAGGAGGAAATGCGATGTCCAAGGTTTTGCAGCGATACGTGGAACTTCACCCGAACAGCGAACGGCTCTACGACGAGGCCTGCGAAGTACTGCCGTCAGGATTGACCCACGATAACCGCAGGATGACCCCTTTTCCCGTGTACATGGATCGCGCCAGCGGGTGTCGGAAATGGGATGTCGACGGTAACGAGCTAATAGATTTCGTCATGGGGCACGGCTCGTTGATCCTCGGGCATCTTCATCCCGACGTCGTTGCCGCGGTAAACCGACAGATGGAGCGTGGAACCCATTACGGCGCCGGGCACGAGCTGGAAATCCGCTGGGCCGAGGAGATAAGCGAACTGGTGCCCGGGGCGGACCGGGTCCGCTTCACCTCTTCGGGTACCGAGGCTACGCTCTTGGCACTGCGGCTCGCTCGCACCTTCACCGGGTGTGAAAAGGTGGTGCGCTTCTACGGCAATTTCCACGGATGGCACGACTACCTCATCCCGGGCAACAAGCCACCCTTCACCCTGCCCACCTCCACGGGTCTGCCCGAGGACGTTCAGGCCCTGGTCATCAACCTGAGGGCCGGGGACATCGAGGCGGTCAGGGCGGTACTGGATCACGAGGATGTCGCCGCCGTCATCATGGAGCCGACAGGAGGTACGCAGGGCAAGGCCCCGGTTTCCGCGGAGTTCGTCAGGGAAATCCGGGAGCTGACCGTTCGTCGCGGGGTATTGCTCATCTTCGACGAGGTCGTCACGGGATTTCGGGAGTCCCCCGGGGGCGCCGCCCGTAAACTCGGGATCATTCCCGACCTGACGGCCCTCGGAAAGATCGTCGCCGGCGGGCTGCC
>SLGS01000068.1 GCA_007136565.1 Clostridia bacterium
CGCCCACGCCGGGCACGGGATGATCAAGGGGGTTCACCACCAGCGGCTGGGGTGGCCTCCGCGCGAGGTCTACTTCCACGGCACCACGCCGGATTGGTGGGAGGCGGACGGCGCTCTCCACGGGCTCGAGAGGATCAAGTTCGGGGTGACTACCGGGATGTCCGTGCTCGGTGCCACCCCGGCGCGGGTGGACGATCCCGCGTACTCCGATGCCCACTGCCGGGGGATCGGCGAGACGGGGGTGCGGGACGTACTGGGAATCGGTCCCCCCGACGACTTTCTCCTGGCGGAGTGGACGGCCACCGATTACCGGGGCGGGGATCCCGTCACCTACGAGTACACCTACGAGCAGTGCCTGGAGACCATCGAGAGCGTCGTAACCGATTGGCACGGGGCGGGGGAGGGGAGGCAAACCGTTTGCCTCGCCATCGCCTACCTGTGCGGTCTCAACCCGCGCTTCATGACCGGTTATCACAACCACGATTACACCGCCGAGGACAGGAAACTCTTGGGTCGACGGGCCCGCATCGCCCGGGAGATGGCCGATCGATGGGGACTGGTGATCCAGACCCACGGCTACCGCGGCACCCTGGAGTTCGGGGACGAGGCCCTGGGGCGGGAACTCATGGACGAGGTGCTGGGCCCGGATGTCATCTTCGCCCACGGCCACGGGTTTAGCCCCCGGGATATAGACGTGCTGGCGAGAACGGGTGCGACGCTGTCGTGGGTGCCGGTGGGGCCCCGGGGCGTCGACTTCGGCCCGCCGCCGGTGGTGGATCTCTTGCGCGCCGGGGTGGATGTGGCCATCTGCTCCGACGGTGCGGCGCCGTTTTTCGTCTCGGACGTCTTCTCCAACGTCCACCGCGCCCTCTACCTGCTTTGGCAAGAGTACCACGACATGACGTATCTCCCCCTCGGCAAGGCCCTTCGGATGATCACCATAGATGCTGCGAGACTACTGGGAATGGATGAAGAGATCGGCTCACTGGATGTGGGTAAAAAGGCCGACGTGATAGTGATTGATACCGACCAGCCCCACCTGGTGCCCACCATCGCCATCCCGCAGCTTCTAAGCTATTACGTTCGGGGAAACGACGTGGAGTTGGTCATGGTCGACGGACGGGTATTGATGGAGGATCGTCGGGTCTTGTCCGTGGACCAGGACGAGATCATCGGATGGGCCCGCGAGGAGATCGCCCGTTCCCTGGAGCGCGTCGACGTAAGCGAGTACCTGCAGATGCCCGAGGGGTACTGGACCGGTTGGACCATCTAGTGGGTCCCGGGATAGCGCCGGGGGTGTTGCTCGATCGCTTCCGGCGCGGGCCCCGGGCGACAACGTGTCAAATCTTGACGTTTGGATTACGGGTCTTGGACATGGGTTCTCCACGTCGCTCCCTTTGGTGATACAATGGTCGTGAAATTCTGCCCATATCGGTAACGTTGCAGGTTTTATTGCACCCGATTCGAGGTATGTACCATCCCATCGCCCCGGCGACTTCCGATGCCACTACCTCGGGCCGAAAGGACCGATGCGGGCATCACAGCCCCGTAAGCCAACTGGTGGAGGTAATTTCTCTTGGATAGAGTCAGCGAGCCCAACGCGGAAACGGAAACCGGTATACTCCAGGGTATTCGCGATGCGTATCCCGGCCTGAGTCCGAGCTACGCAAAAGTCGCGCGCTACGTTCTCGATAACTACCAGGACGTAGCCTTCATGACCGCCACGTACCTGGCGGCCAAGGCGGACGTCAGCGAATCGGTGGTCGTGAGGTTTGCCATGCACCTGGGGTACTCGGGGTACCCGGACATGAGGCGCGAGATCCAGGCCATCGTGAAGAGCCAGCTTTCCCCGGTGGCCCGGCTGGCCTCCCAGGAAGAATCCGAGATACATCCCGGGCTCAGCGTGGAGGAGATCTTCAAGCGCACTGTTCACCGGGACATGATGATCTTGGAGCAAACCGCCAACCTGCGCGAAAATGTCGAGGCGGTCGAGAAGACCGTCGACGCCATACTCGGGGCCCACCGCGTGTATTGCGTCGGTTTGGGCGGGTTGAAGAACCTCGCTGAGATGCTTTCTTTGAGCCTTGGTTTCCTGGGTTATTCCACCTATCGCGTCAAACAGGGCGAAGTATACATGCAGCACGACCTCAGCCACATAAGGGAAGACGATGTCGTGATCACCTTCTCGTATCCTCGGCACATACGCCGGGCCATAGAGGCCCTGGAGATCGCCAAGAAGGCGGGGGCCACCACCGTGGCCATCACGGAGTCCTTCTCCTCCCCCGCAGCCCTCGTGGCGGACATACCCATCATTGCCGTCACACAAAAAGATGCGTTATTCAACTCCTATTGCTCGGCCATCAGTCTAATCAATACCCTGGTCCAATCGTGCCTCATGAAGGACCTGGAGAGGTGCCGCGGCGAGTTGAAGAAGGTGGAGGCCATGCTTCCGGAGGACGACTTCTGGAACTAGTGAGAGAAAGCCGCGCATCATGGCCAACAAGGTAATCCCCGATCCCGTGCCATCGACGAACCGCGCCCGCGAAACCCCGGGCGCGGTCTGGTTTTTGTGGCCAGGCAAAAAAGCGCAGCCCATTCCTCCCCCGGGGTGCCATACGGCATCGATATCTCATCGATGATCGACCCATCGAGCAATCCATTTTCCCTTGCCTCGCGCCGAGGTGTCCCGAGGCCCTTCGTGTCCCGCCGTGGCGGCCGATAAAGGCCATCGCCGGGACCGACGATTTGACCCGTCCGGCGCATCATTATCAGTGCAAGAATCCTCCCATTTTCCGGGATTCCGAAATTCCCCCGAATTGTTAGCAGGAACTATTGTGGCAGATAGAGAATAGGCAAAATAACATGCACCCAATATGCCCCGGCGCCGGCCCCTTGCATCGGGTCCTGGGCGCCCCTTGTCACCCGGTGGTGCGAACAGTTTTTCGAGGGAAAGGTGGATGGGTACCGAGATGACGAACCCGAGACGAACTACCATCGACGGCAACATCTGGTTCGGCGATGGAGATACCATGGAGAGCGCCCGGATAGAGGTGGTCGGCGACCGGATAGCGAGGGTCGGTGACCCCGGGGAGATAGAGAAGGCCGGTTCTTCCGAAGAGCACTTCGATTTCTGCGGCAAATGGCTCTATCCCGGATTGGTGGACACCCACAGCCACTTGATCTTCGGCGTTCCCAATTGGAGCTACGAAGACTACATCCGGCACGATTCCAACGAGAGGATGCTCCTGAGGGCGGTCCGCAACGCCCAGATCCACCGCGCGGTGGGCGTCACGACACTCAGGGACAGCGGGTCGCGGGACGGGGTCGTCATATCCCTTCGAGACGGAATCGAGTCGGGATACGTCGCCGGTCCCCGGGTTCTCGCCTCGGCCCGACCGGTGACCATGACCGGTGGGCACTTCTGGTGGTGCAACGAAGAGGCCGACGGACCCGACGGCGTCCGCCGGGCCGTGCGCAGGCTGGCCAAAGACGGCGTGGATTTCATCAAGATCATGGCCAGCGGCGGGGGAACGGCGGGTACCGATCCCAAGGCCGCGTCGTTTACCCTGGAGGAACTGCAGGCCATAGTCGAAGAGGCCCACGGGCACGGTCTAAAGTGCTCCGCCCATTGCGAGGCGACCGACGCCGTGGTACGCGCGGTGAAGGCCGGGGTCGACGCCATCGAGCACGCCGGGTTCCAAGAGCCCGACGGAACC
>SLGS01000103.1 GCA_007136565.1 Clostridia bacterium
TAGTCGTCGAAGGCTGCATACACGACGTTGTCATCGCGCTCCCAGGAGACGAACTTGAAGGGCCCCGATCCGATGGGATTACTATTGAAGCGGGACTCGGTCATCCGGTCGAGGTCGTCCTCCAGGTGCTTCTTCGGGACGATGGCGATGTCGATCATCGCGGTCACCACGAAGGCCGCGTAGGGTTCGGCGAGATGGAAGACCACGGTGTGGTCATCCAAGGCCTCCACCGGGTTGAAGTCCTCGAAGGCCGCGGGGTTATCCGCGTTGGTGATTTCATCGAAGCCGCGCAGCGCCCAGAGCACGCTCAGGTACCGCGATCCGACCGGCGGATACATGTGCGCCTTGTAGGTGAACACCACGTCATCGGCCGTAACGGGCTCACCGTCGTGCCAGAGGGCATTCGGCACCAGCGTGACGGTGTAGCTGAGTCCATCGGGGGTGAGGTCAAAACCCGTGGCGAGCTGCGGCGTGATCTCACTATCCTCGTCCAAGAAAAAGAGGCTGTCGAAGGTCAGCTGGTTGTTCCGGATATCCTGCCCCGCCTTCTCCGTCAGGGGGCTAAGCCACACCGGGTCATCTCGCTCCGCCCAGATGAGCGTACCCCTCGGAAGTTCCGGCTCGGGTGTTGGTGTTGGTGTTGGTGTCGGTGTCGGTGTCGGTGTCGGTGTCGGTGTCGGCTCGGTCCGGCGGCCGCAGCCAGCCAAGCCGAGGACCAGCAACACGATGACGAGTAGCGTCAGATACCTCCAGGATGATCGCATTACACAACTCCTCCCTTGAATTCGTATTTCAGCCATCTCAGCGCGTATTGCCGACGTGAAGGAACCGATGCGATAGTGTCAGATCCATCTATCGTGATCCCACCAGCTTGGGGTCCAGGGCATCCCGGATCCCGTCGCCCAACAGGTTGAACGCCAACACCGTCACCAAGATGGCCAGGCCGGGCCAGGTGGGTTGCCACCAGTTCACTGAGAGGAAGCGCTGGGCGTCCGCCACCATGTTTCCCCAGCTGGGCGTGGGAGGCTGTGCCCCCAGTTGCAGGTAGCTGAGACTGGCCTCGTAGAGGATGGCACGCCCCAGGAAGAGGCTCCCCTGCACGATAATGGGAGCCGCCACGTTGGGGAGAATGTGCTTGAGGATGATTCTCCCCTGCGTCGCCCCGATGGCCTGGGCGGCATCGATGAAGTCCAGTTCCCGAATCGAGAGCGTACCGGCACGCACCAGTCGGGCCGTACCCGTCCAATTGACCAGTCCTATGACCAGAATGGTGTTCCGAAGGCTCGGGCCGAACAGCGCCACCACCACGATCATCAGGAAGAGCGACGGGACGGACATGAAAATGTCCGTCATCCGCATCAAGAGCCAGTCGGTGCGCCCCCCCAGGGTCCCCGCCACCAGGCCCACTACGGATCCGATGACGATGACGAGGGCAGTGGCAGAGAAACCGACGTAGACCGATACCCGTGCTCCCATGATGATCCGCGAGAGCACATCCCTGCCGTATTCGTCGGTGCCGAGAGGATGCGCTCGGCTGGAGTTCTGAAGACGGTATTCCAGTTGCTGAACGCGGTAGTCGTACGGAGCGATCGCTGGTGCCAGGATTGACACGATCAGGATCAACACGACCACGATCAGGCCCAGTATTGCCGCCTGATTCCGCTTGAATCTGCGAGCGAAAAGTTGAATGCTCTCCCACACTACGACCACCCCCTCACGAGTACGAGATCCTCGGATCGATCAGCGCGTAGACTAAGTCCACCACGATGTTAGCCAGGAGCGTCGCAGTGGCGATGACCAACTGGACCCCCATCACCGTCATGTAGTCCCGACGGGAGATGGCCTGCACGGCCAGCCGCCCGAGACCGGGCCAAGCAAACACCGTCTCCACCAGGACCGAGCCGCCTACCAAGGCCGGCAGCGACAAACCGATCACCGTGACGATCTGTATCATTGCGTTCCGCAGGGCATGCTTGAATAAGACGGCTCGATCCGCCAGCCCCTTGGCACGGGCGGTCCGGATGTAGTCCTCTCGCATCACCTCGAGGATGCTCGACCGGGTGAAGCGAAGATATCGCCCCATCTGCACCGCCGAGAGGGTGAATACCGGCAGGATCGAGTGCATCAAACGAGCTCCCAGGACGCCCCGCATTCCGTGGGGTGCAATGCCCGAAGCGGGCAGCCAGCCGAGGGTAACCGAGAACAGTAGGATCAACATGACCCCGAGCCAGAAGGTGGGAAAGCAGATTCCGGTAAAGGCGGTGAAGGTGATTACCTTGTCCATGGTGCTGTAACGCTTCACAGCACTCAATATCCCCAGGGGTATCGCGACGATGACCGAGAGTAAAAGGCTAAAGCCGGTAAGTTGAATGGTGGCGAGGAAACGCTCGGATATCAGTTCCATGACGGGAACTCCCCCGACGGTCGTGGTAGAGACCCCGAAATTACCGCGAAGAGCATTACCCAACCATATTCCGTAACGGACATGGATCGGTTTGTCCAGTCCGAACTCAGCCCGAATCTGTTCAACGAGCCGTGGACTGTAACGTTCCAGGTCACCGACGATTACGTACTCGGGCCCCCCCGGTGCCATGTTCATGAGAATGAACAGCAAGAGGGAGATCCCAATCAGCATCGGTACCATGGCGAGGAGCCGACCCAGCACGTACTTGGAGAGTCCAGACATTACCCAATCCTCCCTGTGAGTCGAGCGGCAAAGTATGCGAAAGTAGAACGCCGACGTTATAACGGTTGACAGTGACTCTCCAATACCACATGGACGATAACGACGTGAGAGATCCGACTGTCCATATATAGAGCAATACTCTGTTCGACAGAGGAGGTATGTATTCCTTCAATGACGAACCATACTGCAAAGATATATCCAGATTGAGATGAGGTATTCCCGGTTTTTCGGAAAGGGGCAGGACGGTGAGGCATACGATCCACCGATTCATCGAGGAGAACTACACATCCCACGTCCAACACATCCGCGACTACTTGGTTAACCCGTCGGTCAGCGAAGAAGGCCTCGGCATCGAAGACACCTGTCGTTACTTGGTTTCCCGTCACCTGGAGGCCGGTTTCACCGACGCCGGAATCATCGAGACCCCGGGTTTCCCAGGGTTCTTTGCACACCTGGATGCCGGGGCCGCCCATACCCTCGCCATTTATTGCATGTACGACACCAACCAGGTGAGCCGCGCCTGGACCCGGGATCCCTTCGGCGGAGACATCGAGGAACTACTCCCCTTCCCCGAGGTGATCTACGGGCTGGGCGCCGGGTCCAAGGGAAGCTACGCCGCCTTTATAAACGCCGTCGAAAGCATCGTGCAATCCGGCGCTAAGCCACCGGTGAACCTTGTGGTCATCGGCGAGGGCGAGGAGTTTGTCGGTAGCAAGAACATGCCCGCCATGATCGAACAATACCGCCACCTCCTGGAACAGGCGCATTTCGTCCTCACTCCGGGGGTATCGCAATCCATGGACGGAGGCGCCTCCCTTGCCCTCGGAAACAAGGGATTCGTGTACGTGGAGTTGGTAGCCCGTGGTCTCGATTGGGGCCGCGGACCGCAGAAGTCCGCCATACACAGCTCAGCCCAGGGTATCGTCGATAACCCCGCCTGGCGCCTGGTGGATGCCCTGTCGACCCTCACCTCCGACAA
>SLGS01000065.1 GCA_007136565.1 Clostridia bacterium
CGAACTGCGAATGTGATCTCGCATCGCAACACGGGCGAACTCCGGCTCGCGAAGTCGCAAGGCAGCAAGGATCCTAAGGTTTTCCGATATGGTTTCGGAGTATCTCTCCGAGATTCCGAGCATGAACATTCGAATTGCCTGGGCGTTTAAATGGGAAATGATGGTCTCCATCTTCTGCATATCGCTGCTTTTCACGATCAATGAGTGTACTGCGGAATCAATCTCCGCGAGTCGAGTCACAGTTTCTGCCGTGGCATCCAGCACGGATATTTTCTCCAATTCCTTTTCAAGGGCAATAACTCGCGTCTCGTCTATCATCCCCTCACGCACAGCCAGGAGGGCAGCTTCGCCTTCCAACAACTCCCGCAAGAAGTAGACCTCCCGAATATCGCTCAACTCGAGGGGAGCGACGACGGCACCCCTGCCGGGCCGGATCTCGACAAGGCCCTCATCGGCCAGCCTGCGGAGTGCTTCGCGCACCGGGGTGCGACTAACCCCGATTCCTTCGCCCAGCCGGGTCTCGACCAGTCTGGAGTCCGGAAGATAAGCGAACGAAAGAATCCTGTCTTTTATGTAGTTGTATGCTCGTTCGTTTGATGCCTCTGGCACCGGTCCACACTCCTCTCGCGACAGACGCCCGACGGATTACGAGAAAGGCGATAACCATTACCCGCCATTGCTGTCGCCCCAATTGGGGTGAAGGGTCTGCAAACCGGGGCATGCCCGGAAAACGGTGAATTCACCGCACCCGGTTTCTCCCCTCGCGGGAACCGCTCTATCCATTACTGCCCTTACAGCCGCCTCGTTCCATAAACGGTATCCGCCCGCTGGTTCGCGCTAATCCGGAAACAACCGACGAATGAGACCGGCGAGGGCGAACAACAAAAGGACCTGATGGTTACAAACCGAGGATCGGCTAGTGGCCCGAGATGCGCAACAGGGTCGCCGAATCCAGTTCGATGATGATGTGTCTCAAGAGTCTCGTGGTGTTGGCGAAATCTACAGTATCGATAAGTCCGATGTGGTTGTGAATATACCGACATGGAACACCGATTACGATGGTCGGTATTCCTCCCTCGCGCACGTGTATCTCGTCGGCATCACTGCCACCGTATCCGACGCTGGGCTGGCAAGAAAGACCGTGGCATTGAGCTACGTCCTGGACGAATCGCGATAACCAGGGATACCCTCGATCCGAGAGCATGACGTTGGCTCCGTAGCCAAGCCTGCTGTCGGTGGATCTCTCGGGATCCATTCGCGGAGTGTCCGTTCCCAGAATCCCTTCCAGGACCAAGGCCACATCGATATCGCGTAGACGATTCATCGCGACCTTGATTCCTCTCTTACCCACCTCTTCTTGGGAAATCCCTGCCAGCACCACTTCGTTGGGATGGCCGACGGTACTCAAGGATCGACCCAATGCAACCAAGAGCGCTACCCCGGCACGATTATCCCAGGCCTTTCCGAAGATACGCATGCCATCGACGGTCTTCTTACACGACGGCCAGGGAGAAATGAAATTGCCCGGCCTGATGCCCCATTCGCGGGCAGTATCTCGATCGTGGGCTCCGACGTCAACGAAGGGTTTGGTGCCCTGGGTAACCAGACTTATCCCGCCCTGCTGGCCCGACTGCGGATCACAAGTAATGCCCAGCACGCCGGGAATATCTCCCCCGTCACTGTGCACGACGACGGGGTGGGACACCAGGGACTCCGTTGGCCATCGCCCCACCTGTCGGAACCCCAGGAACCCGCGTTCATCAATGTGAGTCACCATCATGCCTATTTCATCCATGTGCGCTTCGACCAGGATACGGGGGGTCGACTCCGCACCATGCATAAATCCGTAAACGTTTCCGAGTATGTCGCCATCGGTATGCATGTAGTTGGAAAGATCGGACCTCAGTTTGGTCGAGATAGTTGTGCGCTCCATCCCGGATACACCGACGGCCCGTGAGTAATCACACAACAAAGAGGAAATCTTTCGCTCATCCATGCCCTCACCTCATAACCAATGGATAGAGAGTATCGCTGCTCCCTGGACGGATACCGGACTTCTCCGCAGTTAGCGGCACAATCACCGCTTACTCGGGATACCGATCGGGCCCTGGACCACCGCGATCAACGGCGCGAGTCGCCCTCGTCATCCGTCGGCCGCTCCGGGCTGGATGGATGCTGACGCATTGCCCGGTGCGGCCATAATACGCAGGTTCTCGCAGTCCCCGTCAAATCCGAGTTGGTTCGGCTAGACGTCCATATCGAGGAGT
Source organism: Clostridia bacterium (assembly GCA_007136565.1). Lineage (GTDB taxonomy): Bacteria > Bacillota > Sulfobacillia > SLMV01 > SLMV01 > CSSED11-154. The sequence goes on from SLGS01000065.1 coordinate 2,268, forward strand.
TTGCCCGGGTTTGTCCTGGTGACGCTGATTATGTCTTCGTCGGGCAAACCCATGTCCATAAGGCACGCGATGAACTCTCGCAGGCCTTCTACCGGAGTCGGCAGCGTGTAAACGCCAAAGTCCGTTCCAATCACGAAGTTCTCTGCGCCGTATTTCTTAATTTGCTCTGCTATCTTCGCAACCCCACCCGACGTCTCGCCTTCGAGACCCTCGTCCATGGCGCGATACTTCTCCTCGACGTAGTAATGAGTCTTGGGTATGGGAGTGGTATGGGTATGCGCGGCGAGTAGCCTCTCGATATATGCGCCGGAATCGATGGCCCTCTGCATCTCATCGGAGGTCATATTCTCCGCGACGGCATTGGATACCAGGACCTTCTTGATACCGTATTCCTGGCTAAGGTCGATCAAACGAAAGGCCTCTTCGCTGGATACATGGCCTGTTACGAGATAGATCTCCGGGCGATCGGCAATCAACTGCAGGATCTCCGCCAGCTCTTTGGAGGGCTCGCCGTCGGGGATATGTATGCATTTGCTCAACTCATCCTCGACGAACTCGGGGTAGGTTCCTTTGAGGGTAATCCACTCGCCGTCCTCCCAACGTCCCTCTTTACTCGCTTGATAAAGGGTCGAGTGGGCACCGAAACTGACGAACCTGGCTCCCGAACCATAGTGGAGTGCGGTCTTGACGGCGCGCGGATTCATGCCTCCAAACACAGTATTTAGAATGATTCCCCCGTGCACGTCTATGCCGTCGACGACCTGGTTCACCATCCACGCAGTGCCGACGGACATATTGAATACATCCATGATTACCATGGCACTCATGCCGGCATCGCGAGCCTCTATAGCCGCACTTATGGGATCCGTGCTTCGGGGGCTGCTCGCCAGGTGCGGACCGGGATGCACGTGAATATCTATGGCACCCCTGAGGAACTCCTGGCTCTTACGCTTGGAACGCCCCGTCTGCCAGTTGGCATTCATAACAGTAAACACCCTTTCTAAATCTTAACGTTTTCGCATTGTTTCAAGAATCGTCCAGTATTCCCGCTAGTACTTCCGAGGATAGCGAAGCAATCACCTGGCTCAGGAGTCGCTTGGCCAGTTGGAAGTCCTCCATATCCACAACGCCCACGTGGCTGTGTATGTATCGAGCGGGCACCCCTAGCACCAGGCACGGGCATCCAGATCCATCCTGATGGATGAGCTCGGCGCTGTTAGAGCCGTAGGCCGCGGTGAGCTGATGGCGTATATCGTTATCCCGGGCAATCTGGATAACGTGCTCGAGTAGGCGCTGGTTGGGAATCATTCCCGCATCATGCACTATGATGTTGACGCCTCCGCCGAGCTCGGATTGCCGGCGTATTTCTTCAGGCATTGCGGGCAG
>SLGS01000027.1 GCA_007136565.1 Clostridia bacterium
CGGTCCCAGCGGCTCGGGAAAGACCACCCTATGTCACTGCCTGGCCGGCGTAATCCCCCTGATCCGCCGGGGGACGGTCACCGGTAGGGTGCTCCTCGGCGGCACTCCGGTATCTCAAATGCGTCCCGCCGATATCGCATCGAGGCTCGGGATCGTATTCCAGGATCCCGACGCGGGCCTGTTTTTCCCCGTCGTGGAAGACGAAATCGCCTTCGGCCCCGAGAACCTTTGCATACCCCCGGGGACAATACGGCGCCGGATAAGTTCTTCCCTGGAAGCCGTGGGCATCTCCCATCTGCGAAGGCGCAATCCCCACAACCTGTCCGGCGGTGAGAAACAGTTGGTGGCCACGGCATCTGTCCTCAGCCTGGAGCCCGAGATCCTTATCCTAGATGAAGCCATGTCGGGGCTGGACGGACGGGGCAAGACCATGATGAGGGAGCTCGTCGTTATGCTTCGCGGAATGGGAAAGGCCGTCCTCATGGTGGAGCACGATCCCGAAAACCTCGACGAGGCAGATCGAATACTGATCCTACACGACGGCGCACTGTCGCCCTTCGACGGCAACTGGGACGGATTTCCCGAACCCGGGAGGTGAGGTGTAAACGTTGATCGTGGCCTTCGACGTGGACTATCGATATCCCGACGGTACCGATGCGGTCTCGGGTGCCAGCGTGCGAATATCGCCCGGGGAAATCCTGGCGATACTCGGGCACAACGGCAGCGGCAAGACAACCCTGGGGAAGCTCTTGTCTGGTATCCTAAAACCCACGTCCGGGCGGGTGGAGATCGACGGTACCGACACCCGTCGGATGAGCCTAGGCCGCATAGGTGAACGGGTCGGATACCTCTTCCAGGACCCGGGTCGTCAATTGTTTACCTCATCGGTAGAAGAGGAGGTCCGTTTCGCCCTGGATATCCAGGGCATTGCCGAGGACCGAATTCGCCATCGCACCGAGCACATGCTCGACACCTTCAACCTTCTTGACCTGAGGAAGTCATTTCCCTTCGACCTCAGCCGGGGAGAGAAGCAAAGACTCGCCCTGGCCGCCGTGATGATAAACGAGCCCGACTTCCTCATCCTCGACGAACCCACCACCGGCCTCGACGTACGAAGGAAATCGGAGCTCTCTCGGCTGCTCATCCGCACGGGTGATACCGGCGTCGGGATGATGATCATCAGCCACGACGAGGAGTTCGCCCGCGGACACGCCCACACCGTGATGGAAATGGATCGCGGGGTGCTGCGACGTGCTTGATGCGTTTGATCCGCGCTCCAAGCTTATCATGGTACTGGCGGTTTCATCCCTCGCCGTAGCCTTCGACGAACCCCTGGTGCTTCTCACCCTCGCCGCGATCACGCTGGCGACCGCCGCGCTATTTGGAGCCGGCGTAATCGGTGCCCTGACCCGGATGCGAAGGTTACTCGGGGTCTTCGCCGCCATGGGCGTTATCCAAAGCGTGTTCACCCGGGGAGGGCAGGCCCTCGTCGAGATCGGTGGAATCACGCTTCTAAGCACCACCGGCCTGGAACGGGGAGCCTCCATAATACTTCGCATCCTGATAATCGTGGTTTCGGCGAGCATCATGTCGACCTCCAACCCCCGCGACATCGTCCAGGGTCTGTCGCAGTGGAAGATTCCCTACGAACTATCCTTCATGGTCGCCGTCGCAATACGCTTTCTTCCCCTCCTGAGAGAAGAGGCCGAGGACACCCTGGTGGCGCTGCAGCTTCGCGGGGTAAGGCTGGAGCAGATGCGGCTGGGTAGGAAACTCTCCATGTATCGCCGTCTCCTGACACCGTTGATAGCGGGAGTGTTGTCGAGGGCGGAGAACATGTCAATATCCGTGGAGATGAGGGGTTTTCGGGCCTTCAGGTGCCGGACCTCCCATCGGCACCTGAAGTTCGGAGCCCGCGATTACACCCTGGTCTTCGCGACCGCGCTGTCGGTAGTCGCCGTCCTGTTCTGGCGCCTGTAGCCAACTTTTTGGAGAACCGGGAGGGATCTTATTGAGAGTATTCGCCGTCGTGGGAGTAACCCGATCGGGAAAGACCAAGACCATAGAGCACATCATCCGAGAACTCCGGCGCCGCAAATATACCGTCGGCTCCGTCAAGGACATACACTTTGAGCAGTTCGCCATGGATACTCCCGGGACTAACACCGATCGCCACCACCGGGCCGGCTCCCAACTGGTCACCGCCAGGGGCCTCGAGGAAACCGACGTACTATACAAGGAGCGATTGCAAATCCGCGATGTGCTGCGGCACTACCATCACGATTTCGTGGTCCTCGAGGGAGTAGAGGATCCCACGATACCGCGCATCCTCACCATCGGCGAGCGAGGGGAACTGCCCCAAGAACCCGACGGTGCAGTATTCGCCCTGTCGGGGCGACTCGCCGCGGAGCTCGACGAATACGGGGGCCTCCCGGCCTTGAGTGCCCCGGATAGTGCCGAGGAACTGGTGGACTTGATCGAAGCGAAGACCTTCCCCATTCTCCCGGACATCCCGGTGGACTGCTGCGGAGCCTGCGGGTACGATTGCGCAACGCTCACAGCTATGATCCTGCGGGGTGAGGCGGACCGGTCCCTGTGCCCCGTCGTCTCGTCACCGGGGGTGAGGCTCGTGATAGGAGACGAGGACATCCCCATGGCCCCCTTCGTCCAGGCCATCCTCCGAAATGCCGTCGAAGGCGTTGCCCGCGAGTTGGATGGCTATCGCCCGCACTCGAAGATCAGCGTGCAACTCGATCCCGGCGAGTGACGCGGTGCGATGATCCGGGCGCTTCGCTGGCCCACCCCCGGGACTTCGGGTATATTGAAAATTGCCGGGTTCGGCTATCGCAAGATCGATTCGACAGGAATTCCCCAAGGGAGGAAATATGCGTCTGATCTCGTGGAATGTCAACGGACTGAGGGCTGCCGTAAAGAAGGGATTCATGGATTGGTTGTACCGGGATGCACCGCACATCGCATGCCTGCAGGAGACCAAGGCCCACCCCGAGCAGCTGCCCGAGGACGCCAGGGACCCGAGCGACTACCACGCCCATTTTTCCTCGGCCGAGCGCAAGGGATACAGCGGTGTCGCCCTATACAGCAGGGAAGAACCCCTAGAGGTAACCGATTCGGTCGGTGACGAGATACTGGATGCCGAGGGCCGATTGTTGCTGGCCAAGTACCCGGGATTCAGCGTGTACAATATCTACTTTCCCAACGGAAAGGCTTCCCGCGAGCGGCTGGAGTACAAGATGGACTTCTACGAGCGTTTCCTGGTACACGCCCGGGACCGGCTGCGCGCCGGCGACGACTTGATCGTGTGCGGAGACGTTAACACCGCCCACCGGGAGATCGATCTCGCCAGACCCGCGGACAATTCGAAGACTTCCGGGTTCCTCCCCGAGGAGAGGGAGTGGATCGATCGGTTCCTCGACCTGGGCTTTTCGGATACCTTCCGCATGTTCGAAACCGAAGGCGAACACTACAGCTGGTGGGATCTGCGGACGCGAGCCCGGGAAAGGAACGTCGGCTGGAGGATAGATTACGTCTTCGCCAGTGACGGCCTTCGGGACAAGGTAACCGACGCCTTCATCCTGCCGGAGGTCGAGGGATCGGATCACTGCCCCGTGGGAATAGAGA
>SLGS01000191.1 GCA_007136565.1 Clostridia bacterium
CCGAAGGGGGGCAACCATTGCAGTACGCGGCCCAAATGGGCCTCATCATATTGGTCGGCCTGTTGGCCGGCCGGTTGGCCCGCCGGGTTAACCTACCGGAAGTCAGCGGCTACTTGGTCGCCGGTTTCGTTTTGGGTCCGAGCTTGCTGGGTCTCGTAGACGGTCCTGCGATCGCCGGAATGCACTTCATCGAAGAGCTGGCCCTGGCCTTTATCGCCTTCACGATAGGGCTCGAATTGAACATCACCGCGATAAGGAGGACCGGCAAGGGAATACTGGCGATTACCCTTCTTCAATCGATAGCTACGGTCGCCCTCGTCGCCTCGACGGTATTCTTGGCATCGAGATCCGTGCCCATGTCACTCCTTCTGGGTGCCATGGCCACCGCGACCTCCCCGGGGGAGGTCTTGCTCATAATCAAAGGCGTTAGGGCTTCGGGGCCCGTAACCCGGACCTGCCTGGGCGTGGTCGCCTTGGACGACGGGATCGGGATAATCCTCTTTTCCCTCGTCGTGCCCATCGCCATCGTCTTCTCCGGGGGTACCCTGGACCTGGTGGAGCTTATCTCCATACCCGTTCGCGAGGTATTGGGCGCCCTGTTCGTCGGGGGAGGGCTTGGATATTTCTTATCTAGGATACTGAAGGCGGCGCCCAGCCACGGATTCGCCCTGGCCGCTTCATTGGCGGTCGTCCTGTTGGCCACGGGGATCGCACACACCTGGCACACCTCATTATTGCTCACGACCCTTACCCTCGGAATCGCCTCGGTGAACCTGCATCCATATGTCGCGGAGTTACTTCACGACCTCGACGAAGTGATGGCTCCCGTCCACGTCGTGTTTTTCGGCGGGATAGGAGCCTCCCTGAGCATCGCTGTCCTTTCCGCCCTGACACCACTGACACTCGTCTATACCCTCTCCCGGGGTTTGGGCAAGTACCTGGGCTCCAAGTGGGGAGCGAAGTATACGGAGGCCCCCGGAGAAATTGCCCGATACCTGTGGCCGACGCTCCTCCCTCAAACCGGTATTAGTGTGGGATTGATAGCCATGGTCGGTGTGCATTTCCCAGAGCTGCGCGAAGCCGCCGGGGCGATAATGCTGGCGTCTTCTGCCATCTATGCCGTCGCCGGATTTCCCCTGGCCCAGGCCGCGCTGGCGAGGGCGGGAGAGACGGGTCACGCTCCCGACTGACGATGGGAAACGGATACAATTAATCGAGGAGGGAATCGCATGAGCGCAAACCTATTATTCATAATCGTGAACCGCCGAGAAGACCTGGGCCAGATACTACGGGTCTTGCGCGAAGCCGGCGTGGGTGGATCCACGGTAATCGAGAGCAGCGGCATGGGCAGAACCATGTCCGAGTCCCTGCCGCTTTTCGGCGGATTGAGGCATCTCGAGGACGGGCTGCGAACGCACAACCATACCTTGTTCGCGCTGATACGCGACCACGGAGTTCTCGAAAACGCCAAGGAGTCGGTCCTAAAACTTATGGATGGCTTCAGCGAAGAGGGAAGCGGCATGATGATGGTGCTACCCGTAAGCGAAGTGTGGGGCGGCTGCGACGATGTAATCGGGGGTGGCCATCGATGAGCCTGCCGCTCACCCTGGCGCTCATCGCGGGCACCGGCATCGCGCTGAGATGGCTCGCCTCCCGAATCGGATTGCCCGTGGCGGTCGGATACCTCTTGGGGGGCATGATCCTCGGGCCACTGGGGATTGGCATCATCACGCGGGTGCACCTGGACGAGCTGGTCCCGGTCACCACGGTGGTCTCGTCCTTCATACTCTTCATGGTCGGGCGGGAACTGGATGTAGCGAAGATCAAGTCCGAGGGAAGTGCCCCGGCACTAACGGCGCTGGCCGAGAGTATGACCACGTTTATCGCCGTTTCCATCGCGGCATACCTGGTGACCGATTCCCCGGCGATATCTTTAATCCTCGGTGTCACGGCAATACCTACCGCGCCCGCGACGGTAGCCATGATACTGCATCAATACACCCCGCGCGGGCCGCTGACGAAACTCATTCGATCGACCGTGGCACTCGATGACGTGGTCGCGACGGCGGTAGGAGCCGCGGTGATGGCAATAACCGGCTGGACTATCCTTGGAGGTAATGGACACGCCAACCTGGGTTTGCTGAACGTCATCCCGGTGCTCGCGGCGGGGGGACTGGCCGGAGCCTTCCTCTCGATCGCCCTTAGACGCTTCAGGGGTTACGGGCACCGAAGTGGTCTCATCATTGGAACGGTCCTATCCCTGCTGGCACTGTGGAACATATCGTACCTGGCACCCCCGATGGCTGCCCTGGTGGCCGGTGGGGTCCTCGTCAATAGGCTCAGATATTCACGGGCGTTCTGGCACAAGTTCGAGGAATTTCTCGACCTGATATATCTCATGTTCTTCGTCTACTTGGGCGCCCACGTGGAGCCATCGCTGGTGCTCGGTGCTCCGGCCCTGGTCGGAGCCTACATCGTCGCGAGACTACTCGGGAAAGGCCTCGGAGCCACCCTCGGTTGCGCGTGTTCTCGGCTGAGCCCAACCATGGGCACCTACGTAGGTATGGCACTCATGCCCCAGGGGACACTCTCCATAATACTCGCGGCTATGGCGGAAAGGTTCTCCCCTCTGGCGCCGGGATTACTACTCAACATCGTCCTGGCCTCGACTCTCGCCTTCGAGATCCTGGGGCCCTTCGGTATCACCTTGGCCCTCGGCCACTATCACGAGACCCACGACATCAACCGACGTTTCCGGGTACGCCCATGACTGACGGGCCACCGGGGATCAATCCGATCCGGCCGGTATCCAGCGCCCTCTTACAGCCCCCACGAGGTACAGGCTTCCCCATATGATGAGCACGTCCGAGGGGTCACAATGCGCGAGGATTTCATCCACGGCCACCTCCGGGTCGCTTTGAACCGCAACGGACTGGGCCGACGTGAGGATCGACCGGGCTGCGGCTCCCAGCTCTTCCTCGGGCTTGGCCCTGGGTAGAGGTGGGCGTGTCGCGATAACCCTTCCGTTTATCGATCCGGCCAGGTTTTCCAGCATGGCGTTCGCATCCTTATCGCCCATCATTCCCACCACCGAGTGAATCGTTCGCCCGGAGAATAACTCCGCAACCGACCTGGCCAATACGCGGGCTCCGCTGGGATTGTGGGCTCCATCGAGAATTACCAGGGGGTGATCGGAGACCGCCTCGACCCTGCCGGGCCAGCGCGCACTCCTGAGACCCTCCAAAACCGGTGACGGATGCATCCCGAGATCTTCGCCCAGTATCTCCGCCACTCCCAGGGCGAGGGACGCATTCCGAATCTGGTGCCCACCGAGCATGCTAATGCGGACACCGGACAGACTCCAACGAAACCCTTCGTAATCAAAGGTGGTCCCAGCGCCCGATACCCCGCCGGGGGAATAGTGGGCGGTTCCTTCGGGGCCATCACCGGGCAACACCCGGTAAACCCGAGCCCCCAACGTCCGGGCCGTTCGGGCCACGACCTCCATCGCCTCCGGGTGCAATGCTCCGGTGACCACCGGTACGCCCCGCTTGATTATGCCGGCCTTCTCACCGGCGATTTCG
>SLGS01000162.1 GCA_007136565.1 Clostridia bacterium
AAACCGCGATCTCTACCCCACACGTTCATTCGAGTCTATCTCTATCCACCAAGTAGCCACCTTTGCCTTCGTGAATCTCTGCGGCGACGGATGTAGCGACATCGGTAATTCGCCCTCCTGGAACCGCGAGACGCTGCGTGGATATTCGGAACCTTACTCAACATCGTATCAACTCATACGCGACGTTTCCGGCCGCTTCCTAATTCTATGGCATAAGAATTGCAATGCCATACTACAGGGGAGCCTGGGCCGAAGATATCGACGGCATGGTCATGAGAGCCGGCCCAACGCGATTTCCATCTCGGGCCTGTTCGTCAGCGTGATGGAACGCCCCTTCTACCCCTATCTCCCCGCGGGAGCCAGCCGCCCTTCTTCTCCCAGCACCTGAACGTGGACCAGTTTCTTTCGTGAAGTACCAGGATCACGGCTCTCGCCGGGGAATTCACCAGAAGCGAATGAATCAAAGGCCTTGGCGTTTCAACACCAAAGTTCAAAACGTACGTTAGCTGCGACCCTAGATTCTCCAGAGTCTCATGCCCTAACTAAGATTCATCATTCTCTCGCCGCACCTGGGACAGAGAACGCGCAGCTGGTCCTGGGCGCTCCCTTTGCTCAGGGTCTCGACATCCTCTTTCTCTTCACGGAATGTACCGGAACACTTGGGGCAATAGTGGGTATCGCATTCCTCGCAGTGCGTCCAATTCTCCGTCGATTCGCCTGCTGTCACTCCACATCCTGCACACTTAATCTCGGGCAAAGCCTCATCACTCCTATCTACCGTCCATCGGGTGGCGATGGTATTCGTGTCTTCCGGTAATCTCTCATCCTGCGATAACAGCGTTCCGCCATTTCTCGGCGATCCCGTTTTGGCTTGCCGTACCCGTATGAATAGCTTAACCCCTTCCGCTGTGGCGCAAACCTCCAAGCCTTGGCCAACATATCTCAAACAATCTACACTAGGCTGGGTTGCGTAGAACTCGATCTTGTGCAAATAAGTTAGGCCTCGAGGCGGCTGGCACAAGGAGGGACCACTTGGATCGCTGCTAGACGCGGTGAGCAACACATTTGCTGCGACCATCGTGTGCGTGACTCTTACCGTTGATCTTCACTGAGCCCCCGGCACTTTCTCAAACGGCTCTACGGCCTGCCTGCCCATCCTTGGAATCAGGTGGGCGGGGGCTTGGTGATGCTCGGGTTGGCGTGTCCAACCCGGGCGAAGATGACGATCAGTGATACGCCCGCCTTGATGAGCATGGATACGTGCGTGCGTGTGCTGTAGTCGGTGAGGGATCATTTTTGAGCCCATCGTCTTTGCCTTCCGAAAGATTGCTGCGTGAACCATAAAAACGGAGTTCCCGTATAACCCAGATGGCAGACCCTCGGCGCTCTGCGGGATTCGCTCCCCAAATCCTCCACGCCTTGGATTTCCGCTAACCTAGCTTGGGACCATCCTGATCATACGAATCCAGCCAACTTTTCTCCGCAGCAGGGATCGGAATCTCCGCATCGAAATCTACAGTACCTGACATCCGTACCGATCACCTTTTTGTCGACCGCGTTGAGACAGCGAACGTCTTTCTGCCTCCGATCGTCGGCCTCATCGTCGCATATCTGCACCCAGTGCCCATCGATTTGCCGTCACACGAGCCATCCGCGAATATTGATCATCGCTTACCTTTCGAAAGGAGCTGTGTGCGTCCATGTCCGATCATCGTGAACTCACAGACATGACCGCCACGGAAGCCGTGGCTAGGTTGCGCTCTGGAGAGATCTCTCCGACGGAAATGGTGGAAGCCGTGCTCGCTCGCATCGAGGAGGTGGATCCCCTGATCAACGCAGTTCCCACCCGTTGCCCGGAGCGCGCGCGGGATCGGGCGCGGGATCTCGAAGGACGACTCGGCGATGCGGATGGGGGAGGCGACCTTGCCATGCTCTCGGGTCTGCCGATCCTTGTGAAAGATCTTGTCGAAGTAAAGGGCGTGCGAACCACCTACGGATCGCCACTATTTGCCGACTTCGTTCCTGACCGATCCGATATCCTGGTGAAGACCCTGGAGTCGCGCGGAGCGATCGTTGTAGGAAAGTCCAATACTCCGGAGTTCGGAGCGGGCGGAAACACCTTCAACGAAGTCTTCGGTGCAACCGTGAATCCCTGGGCCCTCGACAGGACGTGTGGGGGCTCCTCCGGAGGCTCCGCCGCTGCCCTGGCCGCCGGGGAGGTTCACCTTGCCACCGGAAGTGATCTCGGCGGTAGTCTGCGGATGCCCGCCAGTTTCTGCTCGGTGGTCGGTCTTCGACCCAGCCCTGGCCGAGTGGCACACGGACCCGGGGTTTTCCCCTTCAACGATCTTCCCGTCGACGGCCCCATGGGCAGAAATGTACGGGATACCGCCCTGATGCTGGACTGCATGACCGGCATGCATCCCGGCGACCCGCTGTCGCTGCCGGGGGCGCACAACCACGCGGCTGCCCTCGCCAGAAAGGCGCCTCGCAAGGTGGCTTTCAGCCCCAACCTTGGAGTGACACCGGTCGAGCCCGAAATCGCGACCATCTGCAGAAAGGCGGCCTTGCGTTTTCAGGATCTCGGCACCGAGGTAGAGGAGGACCATCCGGACTTCGGGCCCGCCCGAGACGTCTTCCACCAGCTGCGGGGTTTCTTCTTTTCCGGGCAATTCGCTCCCCTAATCGAGGAAAAGCGGGATCAGTTTAAACCGGAGATCATCTGGAATGTGGAACAGGGACTCAAATCCACGGCTCGGGAGCTCACTTGGGCGGAGCGGGAACGCGCCGCACTTTATGCCAGAATGGTGACGTTCTTCGAGGAATACGATCTCCTCCTATGCCCGACGACGGTGGTACCTCCTTTCGACGTGAACGAGCGTTACGTTACGGAGATCGACGGGCATGCCCTGGATAACTACATCGATTGGTTCGCCATTACCTACGTCGTAACCTTGACGGCCTTACCGGTATTGTCTTTGCCTTGCGGTTTTACCTCCGAGGGGCTCCCGGTTGGGTTGCAGATTATCGGGCCTCCGCGTAATGAGTGTGCCCTCCTCGGGTGGTCCTTACTCCTTGAGGAGGCCCTCGGGATTGCCGACCTGGTTCCAGTCAACGATATAGGTGGGAAGAGCATGAAGAACAGGAAACATCCTGGTCGACTAGAGTGACGGTGGGCGGCGCGCGAGGCCGATAGTCTTATTCGCCACTCGAAAATGGTTGCACCGATCCAGCGGGGAAACGAGTGATATCGGATCGCCGGGGGAGACTATGCTACATCGTAGTCTCTCCCTTTCTTACGGAAAAGGTGAAATTGCACGGTCGCCTTTTGCGCAGTATAAGACAAAAGAGCAGAATTGGGTGGGCGCAATCAATCCGAGGATGCGTCTGCACACCCTATCAAGAGCAACTTGTTTGTGGCCGCTTACATGCCTTCGATGTAGTATCACCTACCCTCCAAATTTGGAAGAAGATGGTCGCGCCAATAGTCATGGCTCCAAATGACAGCCAACTCACGCGATAGTCCCCCGTGTAGTCGGCCAACATTCCGAACAGTAGAGGGCCG
>SLGS01000048.1 GCA_007136565.1 Clostridia bacterium
CGAGCTCGAGGCCTGCGCCTTGGCCACCAGGCGCATGATGCCTGCCAGGGCGGTGTCCTCGCCGGTTTCGGAAATTCGAACGCGTAGTGCTCCCGGTCTCACCAGTACTGCGTCGCCGCTTTCGAGATCCGAAACGGGTACCTCCCGTTGTTCTTCTCCCGACACCAAGGTAGTGGTTTCCGGCAGCAGCCTGGCGATTTCGTCGAGGGCACCGCGCGCTCCCTCTACCGCCCGCATCTGCAACCAATGTCCCAACAACATGATCGTAACCAGCGTGGCGAGTTCCCAATACAGCGCTTCGCCGGGAAGGCCAAAGGTGACCGCGACACTGTAGGAATAGGCCACGACCACCGCAACACTTATTGGGGTCATCATCCCGGGTTTGCGCCGACCAATTTCGCCGATTCCACCCTCTACGAGAGGCATTCCTCCGTAGAAGAATATCGCCGACCCGAATATGAAGGGAATGAGATGCTCACCCGGCAACCGGGGTGGAGCGAACCCGAACCATTGCTGAACGTGATGGCTGTAGGCCAACACGGGAGACGACTGGGACACCTCCCTGGACATACCAACAAAGTGTTTATCCACTGCGGGGCATCTCATCCCCGACAATTGCGGAGCCACCCGCACCTAGATTGAATAGTCATTCCCCGAACCCGTCATCGCGCACGATCCACCCGTCCTTAGCGACGAACCGGGTCCGCGCAAGAGCCCCGATGTCTTCCAGGGGGTTACCCTCGACCACCACTATATCCGCCGAATGCCCCGGCGATAGCTGGCCAATTACCCCCTCCAGGCCAAACATCTCGGCCGCCCGGGAACACGCGGACACTATCGCGTCCTTCTCCAGCATGCCCGCCTTAACCATCAAATCGAACTCGACGGCGTTTTCGCCATGACGGTTATAGGGCATGCCGACGTCGGTTCCCATCACCATGGGGACCCCGCATCGCAAGCCATAGGAGAAAACCTCATACATGTTGTGCTGAACCCTTCGGGTCCTCTCTACTACGGAAGGGGGAATGCCACCTTCGACTCCGTGCAGGAGTATTAGATGAAGGGGCGCCAGGGTCGGGACCCAATAGGTCCCGGCGGCGGCCATCATATCGACGGCCTCTCGATCGGCCAGCCACCCGTGTTCGATGGAATCCACTCCGGCGCGCACCGCTGCCTTAATCCCGGCGGCACCGTGGGCGTGAGCCGCCACCTTCTTCCCTTGCCCGTGGGCTACCACCACGGCGGCGCGAATCTCCGCCTCGGTAAGCTGTTGTACCCCCGGTGGGCCTTCGCCGGCCGACACAGCGCCGGTAACTCCTAGCTTGATCCAGTCGACTCCGTATTTGACCTGTCGCCTAGCCGCCCGGGTGACGCCATCGATCCCATCGCATTCCTCGAACAGGTTGTCGGAAAATGATACCCCTGGCACGTACGAATCCCGGCCGCCGGTTATGCACAACATGTGGCCGGAGCTGATTATCCTGGGTCCTTTCACAAGACCATCCCGTATGGCTCGCTGCAGACCGACATCGATGAAGCCCTTATCGGCCATGGCGCGTATAGTGGTGAATCCCGAGTGCAGGTCCCGCCGTGCGTACTCGTATGCCCTGATTGCAGCGTAAGATGTGAGATCCTTGAGCATGCCCATCTCGAAGCTACCTTCGCCATCGAGGCCCAGGTGTAGATGGCTATCTGTTAATCCGGGGAGGATTGTTCCGCCGGGGAAATGACGCACTTCGATCCCCTCGCGCACTATCTCATCCACGGGTCCGACATCGACGATGGAACCCGAATCGTAGGTTAGGGCACCCGCTTTCACCGGCTCCGCTGCGGTTCCATCTATTAACAAGTCCGCTACCAGGGCTCGCAACAACGCCATCACTCCTTTCATCGATGCCGGGCGAATTCGCCGTCGATGTAGTTCGCACCTGCCCGGAACATCCCGGGTTATGCTATGATCGGACCATGCTCAAGAGGGGTGATTCAGTGTGGTCAGCGGGGCCTCATTATTTTGGATGTCATTTACCCTCGCCATAAGCGTCGGACTTCCCATAGGCTTGATGGTGACTTTGCACCTTCGGCGAGGTCTCAACGCCATGGCTTTGCTCGTGGGCGCTTTGACCTTCGTCATTTCTCAGCTAGTGATACGGGTACCCATCCTGGACCTATTATCCGCGACGACCCCGTATCAGAACATCATGGCAGTCCCCTTCGTGTACCTGTTCTTCCTCAGCGCCACCGCCGGCATATTCGAAGAGATCGGGAGATTCGTCGGCTTCCGCTACTTCCTGAGGGATAAGCTGAGCTGGAGGGACGGCGTGGCATTCGGTATCGGCCACGGTGGAATAGAGGCATTCCTCCTGGTGGGACTGACCTACGTGAACAACCTGGTTTACAGCTTCCTGATAAACGCGGGAACTTACATGGATACCGTGGGAAGCGAGATCCCGCTGGAAGCAGCCCAAATGATCCGCGATCAGCTCGTCAATCTGCCGGCGTCCACCTTTGCTGCCGCCGGAATCGAGAGGCTCTTCACGATACCGCTTCACATCGCCTTATCCCTACTGGTTCTACTCTCCCTGGTCGAAGGGAAGCCGGCATACATACTGTGGGCCATACTGGCGCACGCCGGGGCGAATCTCGGTGCCGCGGGCCTGGCCTCTATGGGCATCAGCATATGGTTTTCGGAGGCCTTCTTGGGGGTAGTGGCCATAGTCGCGGTTTGGTTTATCTTCGCATCCGAACCCCGGTTTCCGGAGCCCGATCAATTCTAGAACCCGCGACGGGGAGTTATTTCCGCGACCGATCCTCTCCCCCGAGCCTTTCTTCCAGATCACTTCTCCTCTTGGCCGCCCTGCCTACGGCCCGGATTTCGTCCGACTCGCTGTGGATGCCACCTATCCAGCCGTAGGGATTCTGGTAGTACGATCGGGCGAAGGTTTCCAGGGACGCCCTGGTCCTCTCGTCCGTCGGATCGCCCGAGCTCGCTTCCCCGGCGGAGACATCTTCACACGACTCGGATCGATGAACCAGGGCGGTTTCATCGATGAAGATCCGACGCAACCATCTGCGAATCATCGAAAGCGTCACGGCGTCCGCACCACCTTGTCACTAAATGCCTCGATCCCGACTAGGAAGGGTTCCTCCTGAAATATCCAGTGCCCCAGGACCGGATCAAGATACCGTGAAGGACGAAGAACCCGGCCAACACCATGAATGCCACCTGCATGGAGTACCTATCGTACAAGAACCCGACCATGGGACCCGAAATTACTCCCCCGAGGGCCATGACTCCGAATACCAACCCGAAAACGGCGCCCGATTTTCCGGGCGGCGATACCTGGCTGGTAATGGCGTTGAGCACCGGCCTGGCCAGGGAATGGAAGAAGCCCGTCAGGACGACCATCATTATGAGCAGAACCGAACTCAGGGTCGTGTTAATGATCAGGAGCAAGAGCCCGGCCGTCGCCACGGTGGCGACGAAGATAATCGTGGGTCTATCCATCCGATCCGCCAGGCTACCGCCGGTAAACGAACCTCCGA
>SLGS01000102.1 GCA_007136565.1 Clostridia bacterium
GCACCTTCAGGCAGCGGCACTTCGTACTTACGCTCCTTCGTGGCCTCTTCGAATTCCTCCCAGGCGGTCTTTATGGTATCGTCGTCCTGGAAGAGATCGTAGGCTGCACCAGCCAGCGTCTTAGCGGCTAACTGCATACCCTTATAGCCGATACCGGAACCCGAGGCGGCAGTAGCCTGCCAGCTGTGAGATGCGGTCCCGACCGGCCAGGTGGCCGTCGTGAACTGGGCCAGCGGGACGATCCAACTGACATCACCCACGTCGGTGGATCCGGGCAAGATGTGCCCTTTGTCGAAGATGTCCGCCACCTCATCGTGCAGATCCTTCTCGATGATCTCATTCGGCGCACCGAGGCTCTTCATGACGCTTCGCTTCTGGCCGGGGGAAAAGGTACCGACGAGTTCCTTGGCAAATTCGATGTCTTCATCGGTGTAGTCGGGAGCTCCCGCAGCCTTCATATTGCGTAGGAGCACATCGCCGAGCACATCGTTGGGTAGCGTATTGTAGCAGGCGGCCAAGAACTCCCACTCCACCTCGGTTTCCGTCATTAGGACGGCACCCTCGGCGATCTTCTTCAGCCGCTCGAACAGTTCTTCCACCTCATCGCGCTCGGGGGAGCGGATGTAGTACCACACCGATGCCGTCGGTGGCACGATATTGGGCTCTCCTCCGCCGTCGGTGATGGAGTAGTGGATGCGCGCCTGATCGATCATATGCTCGCGCATGTAGTTGGCGGCGACATTCATGAGCTCGACGCCGTCTAGGGCGCCACGTCCCATGTGGGGTGCGGCGGCCGCGTGGGCCGGCGTACCGGTGAAGTGGAAGACCACGGAGTTCATCGCCAGTGAAGAGGCAGCCCACACGTTGTTCGAAGACATCGGGTGCCAGGTGAAGCAGGCGTCGAGGTCGTCGAACACGCCGTCGCGTGCCATGAACACCTTACCGACGAGCGTCTCCTCCGCCGGACATCCGTAGTAACGGATGGTTCCGGAGATCTCCCCCGTATCGATGAGTTCTTTGAGTGCCATAGCGGCCCCTACGCCGGCGGTACCCAGCAGGTTGTGACCGCAACCTTGACCCGGTGCACCCTTCTCCACTGGATCTCTCTCTGCAGACACTTTCTGAGACAATCCCGGGAGTGCGTCGAACTCGCCCAGGATCCCGAGTATCGGACGGCCCGATCCGTACTCCGCCATGAAGGCGGTGGGCATTTCGCCGATGTCCGTCTTCGCTATTTCGAATCCCGCATCTTTCAGGGCGTCTTGCTGCAGTTTGGAGGCGTACTCCTCCGCCAGTCCGACTTCCGGATTATCCCATATCTTGGTTGCCATGTCTCTTAGAAAGTCTTCCTTTTCGTCAATCCATTCGAACAGTTTCTCCTTGGACACTTTAACCCGCCTTTCTTGAGAGTGTCACCAAAGTTACAACCGTCGTCCATCACCGATCAAATCGACCTACATTACCGTTGGGACTACATCTCAATCATACCGCGCTCGAACATCCACCTCGCCACAAAAATGGTGCCGAACACCGATACTACGATTACCGCGTAGGACGGGAAGCCCGGGAGGAAGCCCAGGTAGCCGGCCTGCATCAGCCAGGTCATGAATCCACCGATTATCAGAGCGACGATCCCGACCTTGACCTGTGTGAGGGCGAATTGGACGAAGATTGCTCCGAAGATCGCCGGCAGAATGTAATCGAAAGCCGTGCGAACCTCGGGTGACAACCGTTCGATGATGGCCGCTCCCAAGATTACACCTATGGTCAGGATAACGACGTTGGTGATGATGGATGCCGCCACTCCGAGGGTTGATATTATGGCGCCCTCGTCAGTTCCCGGTTCCACTCCCGCGGATTCCTGGGCTACAGCGGCGCACGGTAAACGGAGGTTGGAGATATTACCGGACATGAAGGCCATGTAGGTGCCGGGTATACCCAACACAGGAAAATAAGATACGGGTTCGACGATCCAAAAGGCTCCCGACACACTGATGATCGAGACGAATCCGGCCAGTATGGCCGCGGAACTGGGCAATATTCCATAGACCGTCGCCAATACGAATACCGGTCCAAAGGACAGTACTGCGGCGGTCAGGTTGGTGATCATTCCCCATTTGGTAACGAAGGGTATGAATTCGTTCTCGAACACGCCGTTTTGAGTTTGAACTTCTTCGGACATCGGAGCACCCTCCATTCATGAAACGAAGTGGTTCAGATTAACGAAGCTACGATCATTCCCGTGAACATCGCAATACCCAGCGACCATTCCTTCAGCCACTGGATGTTCCGGCTACGGGCTATGCTTAGAAGTACACCCATGGTGGCGGCACCCACAAACCATGCGATAGTTTGCTTGTCGAAACGTAGTATGCGCTCAGTCGACATGTAGGCAAACGCACCCAGCATGGCGGCTATGGTGATGACGGGCAGTAGGGCCTCGCGACCGCCTGCGAGAGTTCTCCGGATGTTCTCCATCCGGGGGGTGAAGAGGCCGGTGATCACGAGCCACCCTACAGCTCCCAGGGTCATGGTCCATACCGCGTTGGCGAACACCACGGCGTCCATATCGGGGGCTCCCAACGAAACTCCCATGGCTTCGGTACCGAAGTTGGCAGCCATCAGCTCGAACATCACAGAGCCGATGAAGGACAGACGCATCCACGATATGGCGCCGCCCATGCTAACCAGCAGTGCTACCATTCCCATTAGGATGGCAAATGCGGGGCCGACGGCAGAAATCATGCCACTTCTGAATCCACTTCGGAGTTGATCGTCGGTGAGACCTACTCTCTTCCCATCGGTCCAGGCTCTACGCAGGAATAACACTGCCTGGAACATGGCAACGATTACCGCAAGCGACGCTGCGATCCACAACGGCAGGCTGTTGGCGATCTCCAAGTAGTCCACAAATCATCCCTCCTCGGGTCCTCATGCCTTGGACTATAAACTGGTGCCTTGCCTGTTCCTACACTGCGAAACGCCTGCACTATTGAAATGCGCTGGGAGAGATAGTGCGATCGATAGCACGCTCAAACTCCCAATTAAGATGTTCGACGGCAGGATTTGTTTTCCTTCTCTTCGTGATGGATTACTGTTTTGTTATGCAAAAATACAAACGGAATGCGGTATCGACATTTGGCTGAGTGACGCATTACGTGCAAACACGAGAATGTTTAGTGCCACGATGATGGTGTAATGAAACGATGATTTCATCTCCCCGACTAATGGAGATACCGGGCCGCAGTCTCTAACAGTTAACTTCGCGCAGATCGAGGCCGAGATTCTACGCCGAGTACAGCCCCCGGAAGGTCGGCATGGGGAGGATCAACCCGCCACCCCAGAGAAGAGGGTGCACCTCCGCGGCGATCGCATTGTCCCCGAAACCATTGATGCGGGGTAGGGATAACCCGGCATCAAAGCCCGATACAGATAGGCTGCCCGCACCGGGATACCCCCCCTACTCTTACCCGTGGTCATGAGATTTGAGTGGCTATTGAATTAGGTGAGCGTATCTGATGGAAAGTGACGA
>SLGS01000212.1 GCA_007136565.1 Clostridia bacterium
CCATCACCTCGGCCACCACGCCCCGGGCGGCGGCCTCCATGAGATCCACTCCCGGAATGCCCCTATCCTCCATCGCCGTCCGATCTGCTATCCCCATCTGTTCCGACGTGAGTACGTAGCGGAAATCATCTTCCATGGCCGGGACTTCCCCCCTCATCTCGGGCGCATCCATTTCCCAACAAAAGGGCGACGGCAACGGCATTGTCGCCCGAATGGCTGATACTAACCCTCACCCGGATACCCCCCATTTCCCGCACTCGCGAGGACGTCTCCCCGAGGAGGTTTACCACGGGCTCGCCGGCTTCGCCGGGCAATATCTCGACATCCTTCCAGGTAACCCTCGAGAGCAAGGCACCCAGAGTCTTTCGGATCGCCTCCTTGGCCGCCCATCTCCCGGCGAGCCGACGATCCCTGCCCTTACCATCCCCAGCGTACTGCAACTCCCGGGGGGTGTAAACTCGCCCCAGGAAGGCTTCTCCGTGGCGACTAACGGCCCTCGAAATCCGCGAGATCTCTACGATATCGGTACCCAGGCCCAGTACGCGATCGCCGACCATTTCTCATTCCACCGTAACGCTCTTGGCGAGGTTCCTGGGCTTATCCACCGGGCAATCCCTCAGTACCGCGGTGTGATATGCCAGAAGTTGCAAGGCCAGCCCGACCAGGACCGGTGTCAGTATCTCCGCGGTCCTCGGAACCACGATTACCTCGTCGGCTATCTGTGCGGTGCTATCGTCGGGGCGGTCTGTGACCAGGCATATCCAGCCCCCGCGAGCGCGCGCCGCCTCCACGTTCGAAGCCATCTTTTCGCGGAGGTGATCCTGCGTGGAGATGGCGATCACCGGGATGCCCTGTTCTATCAGGGCGATGCTTCCGTGTTTCAGCTCCCCGGCCGGGTAAGCCTCGGCGTGTATGTAAGATATCTCCTTGAGCTTGAGTTGACCTTCCATCGCGGCGGCGAAGTCCAATCCTCGCCCGATGAAGAAGACGTCCTCCCATCCGGCCAGGTATTCGGCCACCCTGAGGATGACCTCCTGGTTATCCAGCAGTTCCCAGCCCATCCCCGGCAGATCCGGGGCGCGCTCCAACAATGCGTCGACCCGCGCCCGGGCATCATCGTCGAACCCCAATACGGAACCCAGGTGGCACGCGATGAGGTCGAGGATCAGAAGCTGGGTGGTATACGTCTTGGTCGAGGCCACCGATATTTCCGGTCCGGCCCGGGTGAAGACTACGTCGTCGGCCCCCCGGGCCAGCGAGGAGCCCACCACGTTGGTGATGCCTATGGTGGGACATCCGGCGGACTTAGCCAGGTCGAGGCAGGCGAGGGTATCGGCCGTCTCGCCCGATTGACTGACGAACACCACCAGGGTATCCGGTCCCAGCAACGGATCACCGTATCGGAATTCGGATGCGATTTCGGCCCTGGCGGGGATGCCCAGGAGTCTTTCGAACTGGGGCCTCGCCGCCACGGCTGCGTGGTAGGAGGTACCGCACCCGACGAGGTGGACCTGCGATATCCCATCGACCACCGACGGCGCATTCTTGAGCTCGGGCAACTGAGCCCGATCGGAACCGACGCGCCCCTGCAGGGCCGCGACCCAGGCCTCGGGCTGCTCGAGGATTTCCTTTATCATGAAGTGGGGGTGACCTCCGCGCTCGGCGGCGTCCGCGTCCCAGTCGACGCGCTCCACTTCCCGATGGACCTCCTCGCCGCCCTGGTCGTACAATCGATATCCCTCG
Source organism: Clostridia bacterium (assembly GCA_007136565.1). GTDB lineage: Bacteria > Bacillota > Sulfobacillia > SLMV01 > SLMV01 > CSSED11-154. The sequence goes on from SLGS01000212.1 coordinate 1,744, forward strand.
CGCGTGAGAAATGCGAAATCCCCGTTTTCCAGGATGATGACATCCCTGGTGTACGGGAGGAGCGCCGCGATATCGGAAGCGAGGAAGTACTCGCCTTCACCTATGCCGACGATGAGGGGACTCTCTTTTCGAACGCCGACCAGCGCCTCGTTCCCACTCCCGTCGTCGGATTCCACGACCGCCAAAGCGTACGCTCCCCTGAGATACGTACTGGCTTTCATCGTCGCCTCGAGGAGGTCCAACCCGGTTTTCCGGTATCGTTCGACGAGGTGGGGGATCACCTCCGTATCGACGTCGGAGCGGAAGACGTGCCCCTCGTTTCGCAGTTCCCGCCCCAGTTCGAAGTAATTCTCGATGATACCGTTGTGCACGACGGCTAGACCACCATCGCAATCGGTGTGAGGATGGGCATTGATATCGTTGGGTCGACCGTGGGTGGCCCAACGAGTATGGCCGATGCCCGCGGCCGAAGGGTCGGGGCTCTCCTCGCGAATCCCGGGGGCCAGACCCTTGTCTATTTCACCCTGTCTTTTTATCACCTGTATGGAACCGCCACTGCGGGGCACCAAGGCCATCCCGGCGGAATCGTAACCACGATATTCCAGGCGGCGCAAACCCTCCATTATGACTTCCGTCGCCGATCTATCACCGATGTATCCAACTATCCCACACACGGAAATTCCCCCCTCCGGTAGATGCGAAACTCGAAAGGAGGACGCAAAGACCCGTCGGATCATCCGGATACCTTTGTCCCCGGGGTTACCCCCGGGATTTGGGCAACCGATAACGGCCGATCCAACCGTGGAGCATCCGCCGAAAATTCGATAACTCCATCCTCGTCAACCCAACTCTCAGCGAGCGGGTCCGGGCGCTTGATCTTCAATTTGACGGGTCGATGATCCTCGCTCTATTCCCCCAGGCGTTCGGTTACCACCCGGACGAGATCTTCGGCTATACGGTCTATCATCTCTCTTTCCGGTCCCTCGATCAAGATCCTGACCACGGGTTCCGTACCCGAGGGCCTTACTATTATGCGCCCCTGTTCCCCCAGCTCGCATTCGGCCCGGGAAATGGCCTCGGCGATTCGTTCATCCCCGGCCAGTGCCTCCCTATCTACAACCGGGACGTTATGCACTACCTGGGGGTACTTCCTGAACTCCTCCACGAGGTCGCCGAGACCAACACCCTTTCGCACCATGGATCGCGCCACCGCCAGGGCCGACAGTATCCCGTCACCCGTGGTGGAGCAGTGGCCGAGTACTATGTGCCCCGAAATCTCCCCGCCGAGGTTGGCCCCTTCGCGCCGCATGGCCATCATGATTTCCCGGTCACCCACCGGGCAACTCACCGTACGAACGCCCAGGGAGTCCAGGCACGTGGTGAGACCCAGGTTGTTGATGACCGTGGCCACGACGGTATCGCCCTCCAGTTCTCCCGCCTCGAACATCTCGCGGGCGATCACGTAGAGAACATCGTCACCGTCGAGCACCGCACCCTTCGGGGTGACGGCCACCAGCCGATCCGCGTCGCCGTCCAGGGCGAAACCGGCGTCGAAGTCTCCCGACAACATCATGCCCACCAGGGCCTCGGGCTGCGTGGATCCGCACTCGACATTTATATTATCTCCGTCGGGGCGATCGTATATGGTAGCGACCCGGGCACCGGCCGACCTGAAGGCCGCGGGAGCCAGGCGATATCCCGCACCGTTGGAGCAATCCAGGGCTATAGTCAATCCCGACAGGTAATCCGAGGGAATCGCCAAGGAAGCGGTTAGGTGTTCA
>SLGS01000234.1 GCA_007136565.1 Clostridia bacterium
CACAAGGACCGTGGGACCGGAATCATCACCCTTCAGCGTAGCCTTGACGTTATGCAGGTGATCGCTCACCGGCGTGAGCCCCGAAGATTCGAAGTAGCGCATCAGCAATCTCGCAATTGCCTTTTCATCCCCCGAGGGACTCGATATGTTGGATAACTCCAGGAGCATCTCCTCGATATTTCCCTGCACCAGGTAATCCCCCTCTGCATCTAATCCCGATCACAGTTCGAAGAGGTTGCGATCGAACTTCGTCAGGGATGTCGCCCCGTCTTCAGTTATGAGAATCATGTCTTCTACGCGATAGTAGTACTCACCCGGCAGCCAGACCTTGGGCTCGACGCACATCACCATTCCCGGTTGAAGGGCGATATCGCACGAAGGGTTGATCCACGGTGGCTCGTGAAGATCGATACCGATTTGGTGTCCCACCAGGCCGTCGGATAAGCGTGCCCTAATTCGATCTCCGTATCCGCGCTCATCGAGGGCAGCTTCTATTATGCCGAATATGTCGCAGATCCGTGTCTGCCCGGGTTCGATGGATTCGATCAGCTGACATTGCGCGGCCTGCAGGGCTAGATACGCCCCGGAGTAGTCTTCGGGGGCATTGCCCTTGTAAAAGGATCGACCGAAATCGGAACAGTACCCGTCGCGCAGATAACCGAAATCGAAGGCGATGGATGTCCCCTCAATCAATCCCTCATCCTTGGGGTAATTGAATGGTTCGATCTCGTTGGAATACTTGGGATTCACGAAACCGGCGGTGGGCGGAAACGATGTCCCGTCAACACCCATCTTTAGCCCCACAGATCGAATCTCTTCCTGTAGTTCGAGCTGAGAAACCCCCGGCCTGATCTTTTGGACGACCTTCTCCATTGCCGCGTCCGTGATACCGGCGAGATCTGTCAATCGGCGGACCTCGTCGGCATCCTTGATCAACCGCATAAATTGGCCCAATTCCTCGGCGTTTGTGTAAACTCCGTCCCCGAACGCATCCCCGAGTAGTTCGCGAATGTACACGGACGCTCTATGCCCCGTACCAAAACGCCTCACGCCCTGGAAGTAGGACTCCAGGGCATCCTTTACTTCGGCGACACCCGAGGTGAACTCGCATTCGAAGGGGGGCTCCTCGCCCTGTGTGAGCAAATAGGGGTTGCCGATTATGATGGGTTCACGGTCAACTCGCATTGCGAACAGACAAGCGGGACGCGTTGGCTCATTGTGGGCGGAAATGCCGAAACCCTCTGCCTGGGCCTTACCCGATCTATCCCAGTGCGGTGTGATTCCCGTGAAGTATGTGAAGTTCGCTCCGATCCCGTAGACGAGTCCGTCGAGTCCGGAGGAATCCATACGTCTTCTCAACCGCTTTATCCTTTGCTGATGGTCCAATCCGATACCTCCCATTCTACCTAGGACTCCGAATATCCAAGCCCAGTAGTCTCGCGGGATTGATGCTGCTCACCTTGCGAATATCTCCCGTCGAAACGCCCAAGTCCATGAGACAGGCGATGAACTCTCGAAGACCTTCCACCGGTGTGGGCAATGTATAGACACCGTAGTCGGTGCCTATGATCAGCTTGTCTGCACCAAATCTTGCGATCTGGTCCGCTACTTTCGCGACTCCGCTGGGTCCATGAGTGGGCGGCTTGGATTTGCTGGAGGAGCGATAACGTTCCTCGACGTAATAGTGCGTTTTGGGAATCGTCGTGGTGTGGGTATGTCCGGCCAGGAGCCTTTCGATATACGCGCCTTGCCCGATGGCCCACTCGATCTGTTCGTCCGTCATGGCATTGACCACGGGATCAGAGATCAACACCTTCGATATCCCGTATTCTATGGCCAGTTCGGTCAGGCGAATGCCCTCTTCGGCGGATACGTGACCGGTGACCAGGTAGATATCGGGGTTCTCGGCGATTATCTCGAGGATCTCCGCCAGTTCCCTGGGTACGGAGTCTCCGGGGATGCGAATGGCCCGAGACAATTCTTCCTCGGCGAAATCCGGGTACCTATCCTTGAGCAGTATCCATTCGCCATCTTCGTATCGACCCTCGTTTACGGCTTCGTGATAGGTGGAATGGGCGCCGAAGCTAATGAAACGGCAGGTGTCGACTCCATATTGCAGTGCCGTCTTGACGGCTCGCGGGTTCATCCCCCCGTAACACGTGTTCAGGATGATCCCCCCGTAGACGTCCATTCCCTCGACTGCTCGATTGGCAATCCAGGCCGTCCCCGAAGACATTTGGAAAACATCCATCAATACAATGGCCCTCATGCCGGCCTCCCGAGCCTCGATGGCTGCCTCGATGGGGTTTACACTCCTTGGACTGCTCTTCAAATGGGGGCCGGCATGAACGTGCACATCTATAGCGCCCTGCAGGAGCGTTTCCGATGTTCGCCGGCTCCGCGAGGCGAGTTCAACTTTACTGTCACCCATCGATTGCACCCTTTCCATACCCGAAGCATGATCCGCAAGATCTAGTCCTTTTGTCGGGGATCCAGGACATCCCTAAGCCCATCGCCAAACAGGTTAACCCCCAGCACCGTTACCGTGATCGCCAAACCGGGGAACGTTGCCAACCAAGGTGCGAGCCGGATGTACCTTCGCCCTTCGGAGAGCATCCTGCCCCAGCTGATCAAGGGTGGCCCGGTACCCACGCCGAGGAAACTCAGTGCTGCCTCCGCGACGATGGGCGTGGCCATCAAGAGGGTCCCGTAGACAACGATAATCGGCAAAATGTTGGGGAGCAGGTACTTCACCATGATCCTTACATCGCGGAGCCCGATGGCTCTTCCGGCCTCGACAAATTCCTGCTCCTTGAGCCCCAGCACCTCTCCGCGAACGAGACGCGCGAATCCAGTCCAACCAACGATGGTTAGCGCAACGATCACGTTGGTGATCCCCTGCCCCCAGATGGCCATTATCGCGATGGCCAAGAGTATTCCGGGAAACGCGATGAATGTGTCCGTAACGCGCATTATCACGCTGTCTACGGCGCCACCGTAGTAACCGGATATCAAGCCGAGGGGAATACCGATGGCAGCCCTGAGCGTGACTACGCTGAAACCTATCAGCACCGATACCCTCGTACCGTAGATTATGCGACTCAGCACACACCGACCTATGTTGTCCGTTCCCATGGGGTATTCAGCCGTCGGGGGCTGGAGGGAATTCCTAGGATGCTGCTCGTAAGGATCGTTCGGCGCAATAAAAGGGGCAAAGGCCGCCGAGATCAGAATTGCCACAAAAACCATCAGGCCCATCCAGGCGATCTTCTTGCGCCATAACTTGGTTACGAGGTAGAACCTTGATCTCGATATGGATTCTTCAGCTGGCTGTCTTTCCATGCGATTATACCTTCCTATCCATAGCGAATCCGAGGATCGGCAAACGCGTACGCTACATCTACCAGGAGATTGACCAGGCAGAACATGGTAGCGAACAACAGCAGATTACCCATGATCATCGGATAATCACGTTGGAGCATTCTCTGAAAGGCAAAGCGACCTAATCCCGGATAGCCGAACA
>SLGS01000083.1 GCA_007136565.1 Clostridia bacterium
GGTGTGAACGCATGTTCGAAGACAGACGGAATTGGCTGGGTGGCACTCCGACGAGCCACGATCCGCGGCGAGTACCGGTGCCCCCGGGTGCGAACGGAGCGCGTAGTAGTGGACTCCTGATAAGAAACGCCAGGGTGATGGACGGTATGGGAGGCGAGGCGTACGCCGCGGATGTCATGGTCGAAGGACAAAGGATCGCGGCGATAGGTAGCGGGCTCGACGCGCCCGCGGGTTACCATGTCCTGGATGCCGCGGGAATGACGTTGATGCCGGGGCTGATCGACCTCCATACGCATCTCAGCTACCACGAACCCGACGTATCCATACCTTCCGCCCAGAGCACCTCGGACGGGACCTTGCGGGCACTGGAGCGGATGCGCTTCTACCTCGAGGGTGGCATAACCAGTGTGCGGGATGCGGGCTCGCACGGGGACGTGACCTTCCGTTTGAAGGAATGGGTGTCCCGGGGCCGCATCACCGGACCCAGGATCTTCCCGGCGGGTCCCCTGATCACGGGTACGGGTGGTCACGGTGCCGAGTCCCTCGGGCCAGCGTCTCCGGCACTAGGTAAGGTGCGAGAGGCCTCGGGGCCCGACGATTGGCGAGAAGCGGCCCGTGAAGCCTTCAAGGCCGGAGCGGACGTGATCAAAGTTGCCAGCCACTTCTCCCGCGACGAGATAGAGGCCGTCGTGGATGAAGCGCACTCCCTCGGACTTCGAGTCATGTGTGACGCGGAGACTCACTACGTCCAGTGGGCGGTGGAGGCCGGCGTAGACACCATCGAGCATCCGTTGCCGAGAACGGACGAGTCCATCGAACTGATGGCCGCCCGCCGCACTCACTCCGTTCCCACCCTCATTCCCTACGTGATCATCTTCGATAAGGCCGGGGGCTATTTTCACTCGACATCCCGCCGGTTCGCTTTCTCCGAGAGCGACAACCTGGATGTAGTCGCCAGGATGTGGCGTGCGGGTGTCCCCTTCGGCGTCGGGACGGACCTGGTCATGGATTGGTTCAGGTATCTTCCGCACGCATACGTCAGGGAGCTGGAACTGATGACAGAAGCCGGGATGGGAACCCGGGATGTGTTGAGGGCGGCGACGCTGGGCGGTGCCGAGGCCTTGGGTATCGAGGATATGCTCGGGAGTATAGAAGTGGGTAAACTCGCGGATATCATTCTCGTTGCGGGTGAGCCCGATCGTGATCTTAGAGACCTGGCGGATATTCACACGGTGGTCAGGGATGGTCGCGTGGAGGTGGCTGATGGATGCAGTCTCCTGCTTCCCTGTCGCGCCCTCGCCCTAGAGGGTGTGACCCCTGAGGACGCGTGATCCATCGAGCGCTTGGGGTTCTGTTGTGGAAGATCCTCGAGGTGGAAAGCGGGGGATACCGGTGTATGACTTGCTCATACGGGGTGGTTGGGTCGTGGATCCCGCCACGGGCATAGACGGCGAAGCGGATGTCGGCATTGACGGTGATCGGGTATCGCACATGGAACCCCGCGGATTGTCGGGGCGGGCCCGGGAGGTGATCGATGCCCGGGGTCTCGTGGTCATGCCCGGGATCATCGACGGCCACGTCCACCTCGCCGACAGGCGGCGTGGAGGGATCGGCCACCGGCGCCTTGCGCTGGCCGGAGTAACCACCGCCGTGGAGTTTGCGGATTTCGGCACGGTCGTGGAAGATCTCGGTACGGATGGAGCCGGTTTGAACATAGCCGGATTGCAGGCCATAGGTCCGTACCTGCAATCTCCCGTCGACGAGGGGGAAATCAGGCGGGATACGCGCCTCGCCATGGGTTCTGGGGCCCTGGGTATCAAGATATTCGGAGGGCACCATCCATCCACACCGGAAGCGACGGAGGCGATGATTCGGATCGCCAACGATGAAGGCTGCTACGTCGCCTATCACGTCGGGACCACCGCCTCTTCGAGTAATCTCCTGGGCATGAGAGAATTGCCCCAACTGGTGGGCAACCGGCGCCTCCACCTGGCCCACGTAAACGCGTATCTGCGGGGAATGGTGGAGGATCTGCATTCCGAGCTACGAGAGGGCTTCGACATACTTAGGCGTCTGCCCCAAGTCGTCTCGGAGTCACACCTGGCGCCCTACAACGGTACTTCCGGTGCACTCGTCGGCGATGAGCTCGCCGACGAGGTTACTAAGAATTGCCTGAAGATGGAGGGGTACAGTGCGGATCGCGACGGCCTGGAAGCCGCGTTACTCGATGGATACGCGGGGGTTAACTCCCTTCGAGGAGACCGGATGGTCAGGTTATCGGGGCAAAGCGCCCACGCGGAATGGTTAGGCGCCGGGGGAAACTGTGGACTCTCCTTTCCCGTGAATCGCCGCATGACTGCGATGGCTTGTGCCGTCGAGAGGAGCTCGGGGGGAGAAGGAGCCATCGGGGAATTCCTGGTCGATGCCCTGGCAAGCGACGGTGGAGCCTGGCGGAACGAGCTGTTGCTCCGCGGTTTGCCCCTGGTTCAGTTCGGCGCCCTCAGCATGCTCGATCTGGTGCGCAAGATCTCCCTGGCCCCGGCCATGATGTTCGGTTTTCGTTCCAAGGGAACCCTGGCCGAGGGAGCAGACGCCGATGTCACCATCGTCGATCCCAGGGCGGGACGAGCGGTCTGCACGGTGGTCGCTGGCCGGATCGTGGCCACCAACGGGGAGATCATCGGTAGGGGAGGTCGGCTGTATACCACGCCCTGGGGCCGGGATGCTCTATCCGAAAGGGATCATGCCGTTTTCGATCTGGACTTGGCGGACAGTCTATTCGTCCGAAAAGGTTCTGCCGGAACTGGCCGTTGACCTTCTCAAGAAATCCCGGCGCGACGAATCGCTGTGCGGGAGTAAACATGTTCGACCATCATAAGCCAGATGCGATGCCGACATCTTCACCCAAATCGGCGAGGCGAGGGCATCGCTGCCAAATGGGCCATGGTAGCGGATCTAAGCTAAGGGGCCACATCCTCAAAGAGACTTCGCATCCCGAACCTCGTTTCGGGCGAATATCGGGGCTTGGATAGACCCCGGTCCCATCGAAAGGGAGGCTTGGGATGAGCAATAGATCCATTCTGATTATCGCGATCGCCTATTCTGTTTTGACCTTTACGCTGAATAACGTCTTAGGGACCGCCATTGGAGAATTACTAATGCAGTTAAGTTACCTGGCATTATTCGTGGGACTCTTGGGATTGATGTGCCACGTGATCAAGTTTTCCATCGATCTTTCTATCTGCGAGCGAAGAGGGCGAAAGGGCATCGAGTAATCCCCACGTGTACGTCATCCATTGTGATGGAGCCCATCCCCCCGGGAAATCCCGACGCCGGGCTCGGTGGAGCCCGGCGTCGGATTCAAAGGCGCGCTAGGAGTTCGGTCCGGTTAAAGGCGGAGGCGGCGACGCGAATGATCGCACCGCAGGCCAGCCAAAACAATACGCCGATGATGATCACGGCGCGCGAGTCGAGATAGAGTAGGCCCGTCGCCTGGCCGACGACCAAGAAGACGATGGGCA
>SLGS01000203.1 GCA_007136565.1 Clostridia bacterium
ATCGCGGCCCGGGCGTATTCCTCGGTGTGCAGGTCCGGATCGGCCCCGATCCCCACGAAGGGATGTATCGCGGGAACGGCACGACTCACATTCCCCATGTCCCCGAGGCTCAGGCTCTCGGGTCGTCCCGTGGGGGCGATGGGCTCGCCCAGGGCCTCGCAGTGGGTGGCGAAGACTCCTCCGATGCTTTCGCTGTGTAGCATATCCGAGTAACGGTTGGTGGCGAGCCTCGCCTCGACGGCCAGGCCCATCCCCGGGGCCCGCGCCTCCGCGAGTTCTATGACCTCGGCTTCGCGGGCCGGCAGATCCCCCACCCGCTCCGCGCGAATCCTAAAACGCAAGACGAGCCGGGTGGAATCCCCGACGGACCAATGATCCCCCGCCGGGGGTGCCGACACCTCTACATCCGTACCCCCTACCTCTCCTGGGAACTCGGAGGCCAGGATCTCGTAGGGATGCCTCTCCCGGTGATCCCAAGCCACGCTTCGAAAACCGGCGGGTCGAAAGGTCAGTTCCAGGTAGCTCCAGGCGGGCCATTGGACCCTACGGAGGTAGGTCGATTCGGCGGGGTGAATCTGCATCGCCGCCGCCACACCGTGGAGGTATCCGTGGCGAACCAGGAGTTCCTTCCCGCCGGAGCGGGAGCCGACCTCCTCGGCCGGGCTGCCGAGGACCACTATGCGCCCCGGCAGATCATTGCCCAGGGAGGCCAATCCCGAGGCGGCACCGGCGGCGGCCGCCGCCATCAGGTTATGGCCGCACGAATGCCCGGTCCCGGGCATGGCGTCCATCTCGGCGGTGAGGACGACGGCGGGGCCCCCTCGACCGTACTGCGCCCGGTATGCCGTGGGCATCCCGGCGATGCCGGTCTCGACGCTAAAGCCCCGATCCTCGAAAAAGCCCGCCAGTTTCCGCGATGCGAAAAACTCCGCGTAGCCCACCTCGGGCCGCCCGTGCAATTGACGAGCGAGTTCCCAGACCCGGGATTCCTCTCCCGACATGGCCTCCAGCATCCTCGTCTGCGGTTCTCTACCCATGAATCGTCTCCCCTTCGCTCCCGCTCACCGCGGCGCGGTTCACCCGAGGTATCGCTCGAACCATTCGACGATCTTCGAGAGGCGATGCACCCGGTGCCAAGGCGCCCCGTTTCTGGAGAGGCCGTGACTTTCGCGGGGATAGCGGATGAATTCAGTCTCTACTCCCTGCTTCTTGAGGGTCATGTATAACTGCTCACCCTGCTCCATCGGGCAGCGATAGTCTTCTTCGCTGTGTATTACGAGGGTTGGCGTCGTCGCGCCTCCCAGGTGGGCGATGGGCGATTGGCGCAGGTACTCCTCGGCGTTCTCCCACGGGGATCCGCCGTACCTTTCGCCCCACAGGTATGCGTTATCGCTGGTACCCCACATGCTGTGCTTGTTCGCCACGGATCGCATACTCACGGCGGCGGAGAAACGATCGGTATGCCCGATGCACCAGTTGGTCATGTAGCCGCCGGCGCTGCCCCCGGAGACCCCGAGCCGTTTCGGATCCACCCCGGCCCCCTCGATACCCGCGTCCACCGCGGCCATCAGGTCGGGGAATATGGTGGGTCCCCAGCCCGGGGTGACGGAGGCGCGAAACTCTTCGCCGTATCCACCGCTACCCCGCGGATTGCAGTAGAGGACACCGTAGCCCGCCGCCGCCAATAGCTGTAGCTCGAAGTAGAAGACCCCGGTGTACATTCCCATGATGCCACCGTGGATCTCCAGGACGGTCGGGACGTCTTCGACGGATTCCCCGGGGGATATGAACCAGCAGTCTATCTCGTAGTCGCCCTCGGGCCCGGGTACGCTGAAGCGCTGCGGTTCCCGCACCCGCCGGTTCGCGAGGAGTCGGGCGTTGGACTCCACCATAACCCGCTCCGCCTTCGCGATACCCTCGAAGGGCTCGAGGACCCCGTCGCCGTAAATTCCGGCTTCCAGGTTAATTTCCCCGGCGGGATCGAATTCCACCAGCGCTATTTCCCCGGGGTTCGAGGGCGTCGCCGTGGCGACGACGGCCAGACCCAGGTCGGGGCGCAGGTCTGCATCGTAGATCACCCTGTCGCCGGTGGTGACGTAGGCGGTATCGCCGGTGAATGCGTCGATCCTAACCAGGTTAACGCTACCGCGTTCGGCGGTGTAATGGTACAGGGAGCCACCGTCTTCGGACCACGTGAGCGCCGGCCCAGAGCCCGACAGGCACATGTCCATCACCGCGGTGCTGGCGAAGGAAACGTCCACACCGGCGGTCAGGTCCACGGGGTCCGATCCGTCCACGCCCGCCAGCCACAGTCGGGTGTTCTCGTATCCGCCGCCGACCTCCAGAGCGTGCCCCAGGTACGCGATGGTGCTTCCGTCCGGGGACCAGGCCGGCGAGGCCGCAGGGCCCACGCTTCGGGTGATCCGCCTGGGCGCCTCGGATCCGTCGACTGCGAACAACCATATGTCCCCGAACAATTTATCGTCGGGATTCTCGTCGCGACAGGCCGCGACGGCTATCCATCTCTCGTCGGGAGACCAGGCCGGATCGGAGTGATCGAAATCCCCCCGGGTCAGGGTTGAGGGAACCAGTGCTCCCCCGTCGGGGGAAAAGGGCAGGACGCCGACGTGGGATCGTCTACCCTCGAGGAATCCCATCCCGTCGAACTTGTACTTGATCCCCGTGATGTGTCGCACATCCGAGTTGTACTTCGCGAAGAGAGTCTCCCGGTCGTCGCCGACGAACTCGTCTTCGGCCTTCTTCGAGGCTTCCACCATGCCCTCGTGGGGATCGCAGCGGACCACGACGGCGATGCGCTCACCCGAGGGGGAGATGGCGAACGACGACACCCCGCCGAGAACTCGCGTCAGGCATCTCGCCCGTCCACCTTCGACGGGGATCGCCCAAACCTGGCGGCCAATCTTTTCTCCATCCAGGGGGGCGTCGGACATGTACAGGAGCCAACTCCCGTCGGGGGTGAACCGCGGATGTACATTCGTGCCCCCCTCGACGATGACGGTGTTTTCTCCGTCTCGGTGAAGGCGAATCTCGGCGCGATACGCGTCGCTTTCGGGCAACACCGCGTGTCGGACGAAGGCGAAGGAATCGCCCGCCGGGGATAATCGTGGGTCACCCAGGAACTCGAAGTCCAGGAGGTCGAAATGCGAAAACTCTTTCAAAGTGTTTCTCCTTTCTCGCCACGGGGGCGGACCCGGACCGTCGCTCGAGTCCGGGAAGGTCTCGGTGGGGAAGCTTCAATTCCCCTCGATGTTTCCCTGCAATACTTCCTGGGAGCCGGGGCTCGGATCGGAGTTGGCCGAGCGATCCCGGTACAGACGTGGACGATGCCCGGGGTCAGCCGGGCATCGTCTTGGGGGAGGGGGTCCGGACTCCTCCGGCGCCGCATGGGGCGATGGGGGTCCGGAAGGATTATAAACTCGAATACTATCGTCCACGGTCCGAACATGCCCGGACCAG
>SLGS01000179.1 GCA_007136565.1 Clostridia bacterium
CCTGAGAGCCAATAGTCGGCGAGGCCCCCGGTTCATGGCAGGAGCCCCTCTCAGCTCTATCCCCGACCTCGACTACTGGCGCTGACACGACCTGATGTCCATGACCGACCGCTACTTACTGCTTTGTCAACGAACATGAACCGCCGGATGCGGACCCGCATGTCCGGTGGTGTGGGGGACGGCGGGGGTGACCCCGCCTACTACCCGATGGTACCATCGGCTTATCGGCGCGCCCTCTCGCCAATCCTCGCCACGGAGAAATTTCCATCGCGATCCGGGTCGCTCATCTCGCCGGATCGGAGAGGATAGCGTATCCTCCGCGGAGAAATTGTAAAGACCGGTCGAAGGCGTGGCCGATCACCACCCTGGATTCCCCGGGATTCGTCTCATCCGCCCGAAGGTTGCTCCCCCGGGCGGGATGGCGGATCCATGGAAGGACTTGATTCGCACGAATGTTCGCTCACTTGCACACCCATACGGAATATAGCCTGCTCGACGGCGCCGGCCGCATCCGGGACCTGGTGCGCGCCGCCCGGGAGCGGGGCATGGATTCTTTGGCCATAACGGATCACGGCACCATGTACGGCGTGCTGGATTTCTATCGGCGTGCCCGGGAAGAGGGGATCAAGCCAATCCTGGGCTGTGAGGTTTACGTGGCCCCGAGAACCCGGTTCGACCGAGAGGTCGGCGTCGACGATAGTCCCCATCACCTGGTGCTGCTGGCGGAGAACGAGACCGGCTACGAGAACCTGGTTCGACTGGTTTCGACGGCCTACATAGAAGGGCTGTACTATCGCCCCAGGTGCGATCGCGAGTTGCTCGAGCGGTACTCGGAGGGACTGATAGCCCTTTCGGGTTGCGTTGCCGGCGAGATACCGAGGTTGCTCCTGGCCGGTCGCGAAGAAGCGGCCCGGGAGGTTGCGACGTGGTACCGAGACGTTTTCGGCCCCGACAATTTCTTCCTAGAGGTACAGGATCACGGCATGGAGGAGGAGAGGCGATCCGCCCTGGGCCTGAGGGACCTGGCCGAGGAACTCGGCATCGGGTTGGTCGCCACCAACGACGTCCATTACACCTCCGAAGAGGACGCCCACGCCCACGACGTATTGCTTTGCATCCAGACCGCCAAGACGGTCAACGAGGAGCGCAGGCTCCGATTCCCCAGCGAGACCTTCCACCTGCGCACCGAGGAGGAGATGCGGGAAATGTTCTCCGAGTTTCCCGGGGCCGTGGATAACGCCGGCGCCATCGCCGAGCGTTGCGAGGTAACCTTGGATCTCGACCAGATGCACCTGCCGCTTTTCCGGGTGCCCGACGGGTTCGAGACCCAAGAGGAGTATCTCCTCCACCTTTGCGAGGAGGGGCTCCGCTGGCGTTACGGTGAACCCGACCCGCTTCACCTGGAAAGGCTCGAGATAGAGCTGGAGACCATCAACTCCATGGGTTACGCCAGCTATTTCTTGATCGTTTGGGACTTCATCCGCTTCGCCCGGGAAGCAGAGATAGCCGTGGGGCCCGGCCGGGGATCCGCCGCTTCCAGCCTCGTGGCATACGTCCTTGGGATTACCAACATCGATCCCATCGAGTTCAACCTGGTATTCGAGCGGTTCCTCAATCCCGAGAGGATCAGTCTCCCCGACATAGACATCGACTTCTGCTACGAGCGTCGAGACGAAGTCATCGATTACGTGGTCGAAAAGTACGGCGAGGAGAGCGTGGCCCAGATCATCACCTTCGGTACCATGGCCGCCCGGGCGGTGCTGCGAGACGTCGGGCGGGCCCTGGACATGCCCTTCAACGAGGTGGACCGCATAGCCAAGATGGTGCCCGCACAGCTGGGTATCACCCTGGGAGATGCGCTGCAGATTTCCCCGGAACTGGGGCGGGCCTACGCCGATGATCCCGACGTGCGAGTTATGATAGACACCGCCCGATTCCTCGAGGGCATGCCCCGGCACGCGTCGGTGCACGCCGCGGGCGTTGTGATCGCCGACAAGCCCCTCATGGAGTACGTGCCGCTCCAACGGATGGGCGATGGATCGGTGGTTACCCAGTTCCCCATGGGGGATCTCGAGAACCTGGGCCTGCTGAAGATGGATTTCCTCGGCCTCCGGACCCTGACGGTCATCGAGGAGACCTCGACCATCATCCGAAAAACCGGCGATCCCGACTTCGATATCGAGGCCATACCCATGGACGATGCGAAGACCTTCGAGCTGGTGGCGAAGGGTGATACCGAGGGGGTATTCCAGCTGGAGTCCGAGGGGATGAGGGACCTCCTGCGGGAACTGGTTCCCACATCCTTCGAGGACATCATCGCCGCGGTGGCCCTGTTCCGTCCGGGTCCCATGGAGAATATCCCGACGTTTTTGCACAATAAGCATCATCCCGGGGATGTCCGTTACCTCCACCCCGATCTCGAGCCCATACTCAAGGATACCTACGGCGTCATGGTGTACCAGGAACAGGTCATGCAGGTCGCATCGACCATGGCCGGTTTCAGCCTGGGCCAGGCCGACATACTCCGGCGGGCCATGGGCAAGAAGAAGCCCGAGGTCCTGGAGTCGGTGAAAAAGGAATTCGTCGATGGTTGCCTCGAAAACGGGCACGACAGGTCCATGGCCGAGGAATTATTCGGCTTCATCGAGAAATTCGCGAACTACGGCTTCAACCGGGGCCACACGGCGCCCTATGCGCTCCTCGCCTACCAAACTGCCTACCTGAAGGCGAATTATCCCATGTCCTTTATGGCCGCGCTGATGACTAGCATCATGAGCGACGGCGACAAGGTGAAAAAATACGTCGAGGAGTGCCGGCGCATGGGGATACCCGTGTTGCCGCCGGACGTCAACGGAAGCTTCGGGAACTTCACCGTGGTCGACGACGGCATACTCTTCGGGCTGGCGGCCGTCCGGAACCTGGGGCACGGCGCCATCGCCGCCATCGTGGAAGAACGCAAGGAGAACGGTCCCTTCGAGTCCTTTTGGGATTTTTGCGAGCGAGTGGAGCTCGGGAAGATCAATCGGCGGGCCGTGGAATCGATGATACAGGCGGGGGCCTTCGATTGCATCGACCGGGATAGGAATGCCCTCCTCGGCCGTTGCAGTTCCGTGCTCACCTCCGCCCACAATGCCCAAAGGCAGCGGGCGACGGGCCAGGTGTCCCTGTTCGAATCCCTCCGTCCCGGCGAGGAGACCCCCACAGATTCCGGGGAGGAAGAGGAGTTAGCGGATGGGGATTGCGGGGGAACGACCATCCAGGAGCGCCTCGAGATGGAAAAGGAAATCCTGGGAGTCTACCTCTCGGGCCATCCCCTCGACGAGTGGCGCGGACGCCTCGATGAGGAGGCGTCGGCCACCACCGCCGACCTGGTGGACTTGGCCGAGGACGCCGAGGTGGTCCTCGGTGGCATGATAGTCGGCCAATCCAGGATACTCACCAAGAAGGGGGACACCATGGCCTTCGGCAC
>SLGS01000105.1 GCA_007136565.1 Clostridia bacterium
GGCCAGCGATGGCTCGAGCCGGGCCGCCCGAGAGGCCGGCTACGACCTGTCGGGGCATCGATCCCGGGGGCTGGAAGATGTATGCTGGTCGAAAGTAGCCCTGGTGGTTACGATGACCCGCGAACACGCCCGAGCGGTTCGCGATCACCTGGAGGATTCGGGCCGGGAAAACGATGCGCCGGTATTAAGCCTGGGAGATTTGGCCGGGGGTGGGGACATCGCGGATCCCCTGGGTGGACCGCTGGAGGAGTACACGCAAATGCTTCGCGACATGGAAGATAGAGTCGAGCTCGTCGCCGAGGCGATTTCGCGGGAATTGTCGAAAGGGGGAGGATCATGAGTCGATCGGATGTACGCGAGCCCGTCTTCGGGACGGTGGCCGTGGCCTGCGATCACGGAGGGCTCTCACTAAAGGAAACGGTGTTGGGCGAGCTCTCGGAACTCGGAATCGACGCCCGGGACATGGGTACCCATTCGCAAGAGTCGGTGGATTACCCCGAGTATGCCGCCGCGGCCGCCCTCGAGGTGGCCCGGGGTTCGGCGGACGCCGCGATACTCATTTGCGGGACCGGGCTGGGAATGGCCATATCCGCCAACAAGATCGACGGGGTGCGCGCCGTCACCTGCGGTGACGAGTATTCTGCCCGCATGAGCCGGGCCCACAACGACGCCAACGTCCTGACCATGGGGGCCAGGGTATTGGGCGGTGGCCTGGCCGGGGAACTCGTTCGGGTATTTTGCACCACTTCCTTCGATGGTGGACGTCATGCCCGCCGAGTCGAAGCCATGTCCGCCCTGGAGCGAGACGGTGAATCCACATGACCCCCGAGCTGGCGTCTAGGATCGCGGAGGAGACCAGGCGCGCCGTTGGTGACTTGCTCGAGGCCGCCGACCCAAGACCCGGCGGGATCTTCCTCCTCGGGATAAGTACGAGCGAGCTGGTGGGTGAGAACATAGGATCCTCCGGGGATCCCGCCATGGCGGCCGCGGTGATGGATCCCCTCGTGGAGATGTTGCGCGAGAGGCGATTGGAATTGGCAGTACAGTGTTGCGAGCACCTCAACCGCTGCCTGGTGGTCGAGCGCTCCCTCGCCCGGCGCGAGGGACTGGTAGAGGTATCGGTCCTGCCCCGGCCCTGGGCCGGGGGATCCGGTGCGTCCTACGCCTTCGAAGTGGCGGAGGACCCCACGGTGGTCGAGACCATTTCGGCGGATCTCGGCATGGATGTCGGTGATACCTTCATAGGGATGCACCTTCGTCCCGTGGTGGTGCCGGTACGCCTGGGGCTCTCGCGGATAGGTTGTGCCCGTCTAACCGCCGCCAGGACCCGTCCCGCCCTCGTCGGTGGTGCCAGGGCTGAATATCCCGAGGATTCGGTGCGGGAACGCCAGCGGATTTCACGATCCCGTTAAATGCCCGGAATGCTCTGGGAAATAGGGTCCACCTAGTGGTAGAATTACCATGATCGTGTATTGTGATCGCGCGAGAGGGGGCGAACGATATCGGCACCGCATTTCCCCTGCTGCTGACCCTGGTCCTGGCCGTTTTGATAACCCCGGTGATCAGGAGGTTGGCGCTGAGACTCAACTGCATGGATCATCCGGTGGACCGCAGTGTTCACTGTATCCCCATCCCCTTCCTCGGGGGAGTGGCTATATACCTGTCTTTTGTTCTGTCTTCTTTCCTTTTCTTGGATATCGGTGATCCCACGGTTCAAGGAATCATCCTCGGCGGTGGAGTGATCGTCGCTATAGGTGTCCTGGATGACCTGTACCGCATGCCGGCCTGGATGAAGTTCGCCGGACAATTGGTTGCGGCCCTCATCCTTGTCGGGTACGGGATTCGCATCGATCGGCTGTCCAATCCCGCCGGGGGATTCTTCTACTTCGAGGGTTGGGCCGCCCCGTTCACCGTGCTGTGGGTCGTCGCTTTCACCAACGCGTTGAACTTCATCGATGGTCTCGACGGTCTCGCGGCCGGGGTCGCGGCTATAGCCTCGACCACCCTCCTGGTCGTGGGCGTGCAGACCGGGCAACCCCAGGTGGCCATCACCATCGCCGCGATCCTGGCCGGATCGGCCCTCGGGTTCTTGCCCTACAATTTCAACCCCGCCAGGATATTCATGGGAGATGCCGGAGCGATGTTCCTCGGCTACACCCTGGCTGCCGTCTCGGTGGCCGGAACGCTGAAGAGCACGGCCGCCATCGCCCTGGGAATTCCCGTCCTGGCCATCGGTCTTCCCGTCATGGATGCCCTCTTCGCGGTCGTTCGCAGGTACAGAAACGGACGGGCCTTTTACGAACCCGACAAAGGGCATCTTCACCACAGGCTGATACAGATGGGCATGAGCCAACGCGAGGCGGTCGTGTTGATGTACTGCATCAGCGGATGGATGGGCGTGAGTGCCCTGGCTCTTTCGAATTTGAAAATCGGTCCGGGCCTCGGGGTCATGGCCTTCGTATTCGTCTCCTTTTACCTGGGGGCACGGCGGTTCGGTGTAATTGACGTGGAACGGAGAGAAGGAATTCGTTGAGTCCCAAGAGGATTGTTTGCACCTTCGGTACCCGACCGGAGGCCATTAAGATGGCCCCGGTGGTCGACGAACTTCGACGCAGGGAAGGCTGGGAGACGGTGACCGCCGTAACCGGCCAGCATCGGGAGATGCTAAAGCAGGTGATGCAGCTTTTTGGCCTAGAGGCGCAGGTGGACCTGGACATCATGACCCGCGCCCAATCCCTCACCGACATCACCACCAAGTGCCTGCGGGGATTGGAGACCGTCTTCACCGATCTCAGACCCGACATGGTGCTGGTGCACGGGGATACCACCACCACCCTGGCGGCATCCCTGGCGGCTTTCTACCAGCGCATTCCCGTGGGTCACGTCGAGGCCGGGCTTCGCACCTTCGACCCGTGGCAGCCTTTTCCCGAGGAAATGAACCGGGTCCTGACCGACCGCATCTCCTCGTTGCACTTCGCACCTACGGATCTCAACCGTCGGCACCTTGAAAGCGAGGGGCTGTCGGGGGATACTATCTTTGTGACCGGCAATACCGCCATAGACGCCCTCTTGGGCGTGGCGGATTCGAATTACGCTTTCCACCACGAAGATCTTCGCTCGGCTCCCTGGGGCGATATGCCCCTGGTGATCTGCGACGTCCATCGCCGGGAGAGTTTCGGCGAGCCCATACGGAGTGTGGCGCGGGCGCTGGCGGAGCTGGCGGGTGATCGCACCGCCCATCTCGTGGTATCGGTGCACCCGAACCCCGAGGTGATGGGACCCATCACCGAGGCCCTGGCGGAAACCGAGGGAGTATCCCTCGTAAAACCCCTGGATTACGCGGATTGGGCCAACCTGATGGCCCGGGCGCGCTTCATCGTGACCGATTCGGGTGGATTGCAGGAGGAGGCGCCGGCACTGGGGGTCCCCGTCCTGTTGACCCGGGAC
>SLGS01000038.1 GCA_007136565.1 Clostridia bacterium
AGTGTGCCCGACCTGTTTCTGCTTCGACGTCCAGGACGAGGTGGATCTTGGCCTGTCGTCGGGGGAGAGGGTCCGCAAATGGGATGGGTGTACGCTCCTGGAGTTCGCCCTCGTCGCGGGAGATGAGAACTTCCGCAGTGAACGCAAGGATCGACTTCGCCACAAGCTCTACCACAAGACCACCTCAACCCATCAGCGTTACGGCGAGATCTTCTGTACGGGTTGCGCCAGGTGCTTTAGAACCTGTCTCGTCGACATTTACCATCCGGACATCTACAACGCGCTGCAAGAGCGTATCGGGGGTGATTCGCGATGAGTGTAGCCAAGGCAAACGGCGGTTCCCTGTACCTTCCGGAGTCCGCCAGGATAGTGGATAAGAGACGGATGACGGACGATGAGACCTGGTACCACGTGCGCTTCGAGTCCGGGCGTTCATTGGACCACGATCCCGGGCAGTTCGTGGAGGTATCGATTTTCGGCGTGGGCGAGGCGCCCATCTCGGTGACATCGCCCCCGTCCATGAAAGACGGCTTCGAGCTATGCATTCGACACGTGGGCAACGTCACCGATGCGATAAGGGGCTTGGACGTGGGGGATTCCCTCGGGATCAGGGGGCCCTTCGGAAGGGGTTTCAGTACGACCCCAGCCCTGGGGAAGGATGTTCTCTTCGTCGCCGGCGGGCTGGGCCTGGTCCCGCTTAGATCCCTCATCAAGACGGTCATGGAGAATCGCTCCGACTTCCGGCGCGTCATCCTGTTTTACGGAACTCGGTCCCCAGACACCGTCCTCTACGAAGACGAGGTCGAGGAGTGGGAGAGGGATCCCGATATCGAGTTCCACCTCACCGTGGACATGACCGACGACACCTGGAAACACAACGTCGGGGTCGTCACGACTCTGTTCCCGAGGGTTTCCCTGGATCCCGAGGAGACCGCTGCGTACATCTGCGGTCCGGACATAATGTTTCGCTTCGTGGTTCAGCAAACCTCGAGCATCGGTATCCCCGACGATATGACATTCCTATCCCTGGAGAGACGAATGAAGTGCGGCGTGGGCAAGTGCGGACACTGCCAGGAAGGCAGCGTGTTCGTTTGCCGCGAGGGACCGTGCTTCTCGTACTCGGAGATAAAGGCCTTCTAGGAAGGGGGATGACCCGTTTGAAACCCAAGGTAGGTTTTTTCAGTTTCACCAGTTGTGAAGGTTGCCAGCTACAGGTCCTGAACCTGGAGGAGCAGCTGCTGGATATAGCGGGCGCCGTCGACCTGGTGACCTTCCGGGAGGCCATGGACCCCATCGATCGGGACTACGACATAGCCTTCGTGGAAGGTTCCATAAGCAGGGAGTCGGAAAAGGTCGTACTGGAGGAAATCCGATCCAAGGCCGACGTGGTGGTGGCCCTGGGGGCGTGCGCGGCTTCGGGATGCGTAAACGCCATCAAGAACCACTTCACTTCGGAGGAGAATCTCCGCGAAGTCTACGGAGAATCGGCCCGATATTACGACACCATCGATGCCAGGCCGATCGACGCGGTGGTCGCGGTGGATTACTACCTCAGGACTTGCCCGATAACCCGCGAGGAGTTCCTGCGCCTATTCACCTCTCTCCTCTTGGCGCGCCGACCCTACGATCCCAATTTCGCCGTCTGCGTCGAATGCCGGTTGGCGGAGAACATCTGCGTATACGATACCGACGAGGGTGAGTTCTGCATGGGCCCGGTGACGCGCGCGGGATGCGGTGCCCTGTGCCCGGGCTTCGGATCCGCCTGCATAGGTTGCCGGGGCTTCATCGAGCAAGCCAACTTCGAATCGATGCTTCAGGTCATGGAGGACTACGGAATGCCCCGCGAGGACGCGGTAAATCGATTGAAGATGTTCAACGCCGCCCTGCCCGAGGCCGAGGGAGTGAAGTAGCATGGCCACCAAGAGAGATCTCAACATCAACGTCCACCACATGACCCGGGTCGAGGGACACGGGAACATAGTCGTCGACGTCAAGAACGGGGAGTTGAAAAAGGCAGAGCTCGAGATAGTCGAGTCCCCGCGGTTTTTCGAGTCCCTACTCAGGGGGCGCCCCTGGGACGAGGCTCCCTACATCACCTCCCGGATTTGCGGGATTTGCGCGGTGGGGCACGCCCAGGCGTCGATCAACGCCCTGGAGGATGCCCTGGGGGTCACGCCCTCGGAGCAAACCGTCAAGCTCCGCAAGCTCCTGTTCAACGCCGAGACCATGCAAAGCCACTGGCTGCACGTCTTCTTCCTGGCGGCACCGGACTTCTTCGGAGCCGGTAGCGCCCTGGAACTTGTAGGCGATAAGCCGGAAGTTGTCAGGATGGCGCTGCGCCTCAAGAAGCTGGCCAACGACCTGGGAGATATGATCGCCGGGCGCAAGGTTCATCCCATCGCCATGAAGGTCAACGGATTCTCCAGCCTCCCCTCTCCCGCGGAGCTTGAGGATATGCGCCGCAGGCTGGTGGAGGCACGCGAGGACATGGTGGCCACCGTGGATCTATTGAAGTCCGTCGATATCCCGGACTTCAGCCGCGAGACTGAATACGTCGCCCTTCGCCTGGAAGACGAGTACGCTTGGATCGACGGTGGAATCAGGACCTCGGACGGCTTCGACTACGACCTGAAGGATTATCGCCGCGTAACCAACGAGAGAGCGGTCCCGCATTCCACGGCAAAGCACACAGCTCACAACCGCGAGTCCTACATGGTGGGTGCCCTGGCCAGGTACAACGTCAATCACGCACTGCTCCGCCCGGAAGCGGAAGCGGTGGCCTCCGCACTGGGACTGGAGCCCATGTGCACCAACCCCTACATGAACTCGGTGGCCCAGGTGGTGGAGACGGTGCACTGCCTCGAGAACTCCGTAGACCTGATCGATGAGTTCCTGGGCGAGGGACTGGAACACGAGCCGCGCGATGTCGAGTTTCGCCCCGGTAGGGGAGTCGGAGCGGCGGAGGTTCCCCGGGGAGTACTCTTCCACGAGTACGAGATCGATGAAACAGGCCACATCACCGAGGCCAACTGCATCATACCCACCGGGCAGAACCTGGCGAATATCGAAGCGGACATGCGCGCCCTGGTCCCCGAGATAATCGATAGGGACAAGGGGGAGATTACCCTGCTCCTGGAGATGTTGGTTCGGGCATACGATCCCTGCATCTCCTGCTCCACTCACTTGCTGGACGTGGAGTTCGTGGATTAAGGGGGAGGACCCCGAGGCGGACGCGTTCGATGGAGGGCCCGGGGGATAGCGTTTCTCCGGGCCCCGCAATGGGCGAGGGCATCGCGTGTTCGAGGGGGGTGGTATCGCGTGTCGGATTGGATCAAGATAACGGGCTCGGCCGACGATCCTTACACCCAGGCCGCCCACCGCGAATGGGACCAGCGTTTCGTGTGGTTCCCGGGCACCGGTTCCCGGGTGGATAGGGGAGATCGGCTATTCCTCTACACCGGACACCCCTTGCGGCGGTTCTACGCGATATGCATCGTCTTGGATCGTCCCGTTTCCGTGGTGGTTCCCCGGGATGGCCTGCGCTTGAGATCGCGGGTTTTCACCCAGCTGAGCGTGTGGGATCTCAAGGGATACGGCGTATCGGTCGACGAGGTGTTTCCGCTGCCCGGGGGACGCGGCACCATATCCCTCAGGCAGAAGTCCCACATTATCCTGGATCCGCGCGAGGTCAAACCCCTGGCCGAGAGGCTCGCCTCAGCCACGGTTCGAGAGGCGTCGGATTGGATCGGGATCCCGGTTCAATCCGCTTTGTTTCCCAGGGATCCTCGCTGGGAAATGTAATCCACCGGAGAGGCGTTGATATCATGAGCGAGGATGGCAGACTGCTCGTCGTTGCCCTGGGGGGTAACGCCATTCAGAAGCCGGGGCAGGCCGGGACGGCGGAGGAACAACGGGAAAACATCGCCGCGGCCTGCCGACACCTGGCGTCATTGGTCAAATCGGGCTACCGCCTGGTCCTGACCCACGGTAATGGCCCCCAGGTCGGGAGCATACTCCTGCAAAACGAAGCGGCTCGAGACGTGGCACCTCCCATGCCCCTGGATATTTGCGGTGCCCAAAGCCAGGGCTTCATCGGATACATGTTCCAACAATCCCTTTCGGCGGCGCTTTCGGAGCTGGGCGTGCGCACCCCCGTCACTACAATCGTAACGCAAACCCGGGTGTCCGCGGATGACCCCGATTTCGCGGATCCGAGCAAGCCCATAGGTCCCTTTTACAGCGAAGAAGAAGCATTGGTCCTGGCCCGGGAGAAGGGATTCGTGGTCAAGGAGGATTCCGGCCGGGGCTGGCGGAGGGTGGTTCCCTCGCCGGATCCCGTGGGGATCGTGGAAAGGGAATCCATAAGGCACCTGGTTGACTCCGGCAACATCGTCATAGCTTCCGGTGGTGGAGGGATACCCGTGGTAGAAGGATCCGATGGCAAGCTCCGGGGCATCGAGGCTGTCATAGACAAGGATCTCGCGGGGGAGAGGTTGGCCGCGGACGTCGATGCCGATGGGTTCGTAATCCTGACGGACGTGGAGGGGGTGGCGATAAACTTCGGTACCCGGTCGCAGGAGGAACTCCGGAACATCACCGCCGCCGAGGCGGACCGTTTCCTGGCGGAGGGACATTTTCGCGCCGGCAGCATGAAGCCCAAGGTAATGGCCGCCGTCCGCTTTGTGCGCGGCGACGGACGCCGCTGGGCGGTCATCGGTGGATTGGAGGGTGCGGAACTCGCCGTGCAAGGTCGTGGCGGGACCCGGATAACCCACGGGTAGTCCCATGGGTGGCCGGGCTTAGATCCACGACGAACAGATTTGTCCGGCAGGGATGGATCCCAGTGTATTGGTCATGGTAGTCATGACAAACTAATACTCCCCGAAAGCTTCCGCGCTCTCGGGGAGTATCGTTTTGGGTCTATCATCTTTGCGATGGGATTTTCGTCTTCCTTCGAGTCCCTGCTGTCTCGATTCATCTCCCATCCTCCGAATCGAAATCTACCCTGGAGATTACCTGCGACCGGCCTCGGCCGATGCCTCCCTCGGTTCGTCGCCCTTCTTGGCGATGCGCACCCGGGGATCCAGGGCGTCGCGGACGCCGTCACCGAGTAGGTTGAAGCCGAACACGGTTATCAGGATGGCGACACCCGGGAAGATTCCCACCCACCATTCCGAGCGGAGCAAGTGGCGACCCTGGCTAACCATGCCACCCCAGTCCGGGAGTGGAGGTTGTGCGCCGAGGCCCAAGAAGCTGACCCCCGCCGCCTGCATGATCGAAGTACCCACGCGGAGCGTGGCGAGGACGACGATCGGACCTATGATGTTCGGCAGGATGTGCTTGGTGAGGATCCGGATGTCCCGGGCCCCGAGGCCATGCTGAGCCTCGATGTACTCCTTTTCCCTGACCGATAGAGTCGAGCCCCTCACGAGCCGGGCGAAGCGCGGAATGCCCGATATACCAACGGCTATCATTACGTTGTACAAACCGGGCCCGAGCACGGCCACGACCGCCAGGGCCAAAAGGATCCCCGGGAAGGCCAGGAGTACATCCATGAAGCCCATTATCAAGCGATCGATTTTGCCCCCGTAGTAGCCGGCCACCAGTCCCAGGGCGGAGCCTATCAACAGACCGATGCCCGTGGCCAGGAACGCTATCTGCAGCGAAATTTGGGCTCCCCATATGATCCTGGAGGTCAATTGCCTGCCCAACTGGTCCGTTCCCAGTGGTGACTCGTTGGAGGGGGGCTGCAGCCGCATTGCCAGGTTTTGGTCGTCATAGCCCTCCGGGGCCAATACCGGCGCGAATATGGCGGCACCGAAGACTAGCAGCAGGCAAAACAAGCCGATCCTTGCGGAGCGGTGACGAGATAGACGAACTAGTACATTCATTTAACACCAGCCCCCGAACTAGTTGTACCTAATGCGCGGATCGATAAGGGAATAGGTCAGATCCACGAGAAGGTTAACGACTACGAAGATCACGGCTATG
The DNA here is from genome assembly GCA_007136565.1 of Clostridia bacterium. Lineage (GTDB taxonomy): Bacteria > Bacillota > Sulfobacillia > SLMV01 > SLMV01 > CSSED11-154. The sequence continues at coordinate 5,992 of SLGS01000038.1, forward strand.
AGCAGGATGCAGGCCTGAACCATGGGATAATCGCGGGCGTTGATACCGTTGATTACCAGGGTCCCGATGCCGGGCCAGGCGAATACCTGCTCGGTGATTACGGCGCCACCGAGGAGCACGCCCAACTGAAGGCCGATGAGGGTTACCACGGGAATCATCGCGTTCTTCAGGGCGTGGCGGTAAATGACGTTGCGCTCCCCGAGGCCTTTCGCCCGGGCGGTCCGGATGTAGTCCTGGTTTAGGACTTCCATCATACTCGAGCGCGTCATGCGAGCCATGACCGCCGCCGTACCCGTACCCAAAGTAATGGCGGGCATTATCATTCGCTTGATCCCGTCGGCGCTGAAGAAGGATTCACCCATCCCGGAGGCGGGTAGCCAGCCGAGCCAGTAGGCGAACACCAGCATCAAGAGAAGGCCCTTCCAAAACGACGGGGCCGATACCAGTACCAGGGCGGAGGCCATGGATACCGTATCCCCGAGGGAGTTGGGCCGGACTCCAGCGTATACACCTATCGAAACACCGACGATTACCGACCAGGTAATGGCCACCATGGCCATTTGCAGCGTATTGGGGAAGCGGGTTCGTATATCCTGCATTACCGGCCTTTGGGTGCGGAATGACCTGCCGAAATCGAGCCGCACAGCGTTGCTTATGAATCTCCAATATTGGATATGAAGGGGATCATTCAGTCCCAGTCGCTCTCGGATGGCCTCGATGTCTTCCTCGTAGGCTTCCGGTCCGGCCAAAAGCCTCGCCGGGTCACCCGGCGTCAGGTGGACGAGGAGGAAGACCAATATGCTGACACCGATGAGGATGGGGATCGCGTTGACCGCCTTGCGCATCGCGTATTCGAACACGACATCTCCTCCTGACAGAGGCAGTCGCCGCGGGGGGGAAGAGTTTCCCCCCCGCGCGACGACGCATGATCTCTCTTACTCGAAGTACAGTTGCGTGTAGTCGCCGGAAATGGCGGGCCCGGGATCCCAGCCGCGCACGTTGGCGGGGTGGATCCACATCAGGGACTCGTTGCCGACGAAGATGTGCCAGACGTTTTCGTTGATCATGAACTGGGCCTCTTCGTAGAGCTCCTTGCGAACGTCCATATCCTGTTCGCGCAGGGCTTCGCGCAGCAGCTCGTCCAGCTCGGGATCACTGAGGTTCGCGTAGTTACCGCGACCACCGGTCATGACCTTGGCGTCGGTGAACAGGGAGGGATCCGCTCCGGATTGGTTCCATCCGAGGAATACCATCTGGAATTCACCGGCGCGAACCTCGTCCAGGAAGGCTCCCCACTCCATTACCTTCACGTTGGACTCGATGCCGACGGCGGCGAACTGGTTTTGGACTACCTCCGAGATATCCTTATCCATGAAGTAGCGATGGTCCGGAGAATGGATCTCGATGCTCAGGCGTTCTCCGTCCTTTTCGTAGTAGTCTCCCACCATCTCGAAACCGGCCTCTTCGATGAGTTCGCGGGCGCGGTCGGGGTCGTATCCGATGTTCGGTAGTACTCCCTCGCCGGGATATGCCCATCCGGCCATGGGTAGCAAGGAGTCACTGGGTACGGTGATGGGGCTGGCCACGGCCTCGACGATGTTGGGCATGTCCACGGCCCAGTTGACGGCCTCGCGGATACGCTTATCGCCGAAGGGGAACGCTTCGACGTTGAGCTCGTACTGGCGGCTACGATATGCCGGGGTGACGATGACGTTGAGATCGGGATCGGCCTCGAAGCGCTCGAGGTCCTGGACGGAGGCGCGGGTGATGAGGTCTACGCCGCCCGTTTCCAGTTCGATGACCTGCGTGTTAGCTTCGGGGATCACGCGATAGATGACCTTCTCCAGGATGGGTCCGTCGCCCCACCAGTTGGGATTCTTAACCAGTTCGACGCGCTGTCCCTGGACCCATTCGCTCCACATGAAGGGGCCGGTGCCCATGGGCTCCATGGCCCAATCCTCGTACTCCATGCTCTCGAAGGCTTCCATGCTGGGAATGAATCCACCGTTGGGCATGATCACGTTGTCGGGGAAGGCCGCGTTGGGCTCTTCCAGTGTGAAGACGATGGTGTGGTCATCTACGATTTCCATTTCGGTGATGGCCGAAAACTGCGCCTGGAAGTTACTATCGTCGCTTTGAGCGCGCGTGAAGTGCCACTCGACGACCTCCGCGTTGAAAGGAGATCCGTCGTGGAATTCGACGCCTTGGCGCAGGTAGAAGGTCCACTCCAGGCCGTCGTCGGAAACATCCCAGTCCTCGGCGAGACACGGTATAGGACTACCGTCGGGCGCACGGGTCATCAGGCGCTCGAAGATCTGGAAGGCCACACCGCTGGTAGTGGCGTCACCGATCTGTATGGGATCGAACTGGACGATATCCGTCTCCAGCGCGATTACCCAGTCGGTCTTGGCGTCCTCGTCCGGATCATCATCATCCGGCTCACTGGGCTCCGCCGGCTCGGCCGGTTCGCCGTTATCGGGATCGGCGGGCTCGTCGGGAGAACCGCAGGCTACCAAGGCGAACATCAGCATCAGTACCACGAGTATGCTGAGAACTCGTTTCACAAGTTTTACCCCCTCGAATTGGTGAAGTCTCTAAGAATTTCGCTGCTACTTCCGGAGTTACACGGATGGACAATTATCCGGTGATAACGGTGACCTGCAAGTGGTCCAGCGATCCACCCCCTCCCAAGGGTCGGTCGACGGAAACTCAGTTTGGGAAAACCGTGCCACCGTCACCGACGGGGAGCCTTGAGCCCGATAATACGAGAAATGCTTCGAATCCAGAAGTATTTTGCTCATATTCGAAAATAAGCGGCTCCCTAACGGCTTAATGCAATTCTAGTGGGAACTAGACCGGGGAGTAAACCCTGCCTGTGCCCCGAATGTCGCGGTTTTCAGAAATAATCGCCGGGGAGGGTAGCGGAAACCCGCATTGGCCGTAAATGCTCTTCTTATCTTTCCGAATTGGCCGCTTTCTCATGAATCTGTAACAAAACAGCAATATTTGGCAGCCAATACCCTCCCCGGGGAGGGTGTCACCCCTTGGGGTGATTACGTCATGCGCCTTCCATCGATGTGCGCAGATCGTAGATTATATCGTCGGGATGCTCCAATCCCACGCTGAGGCGTATCAGCCCGGGATGAACGCCGGCGGCGAGCAGTTGAGCCTCGTCCAGGCTCGAGTGGGTCATCGAAGCGGGATGCTGGATCAAGGTGTCGCACGCCCCGAGGCTCACGGCCAGGGTGCAAAGTTTCACCGAATCCAGGAGATTACGCCCCGCCTGCAGCCCTCCCGAGAGTTCGAAGGCAATCATGCCACCGAATCCCCCGATGCTTTGGCGTTTCGACAGCTCGTGGCCGGGGTGCGACGCTAGTCCCGGATAGTGGACGCGGGATACGGCCGGATGGTTTTCGAGGAACTCGGCCACGACCTGGGCGTTGGTATTGTGCCTTTCCGCCCGAAGGGGCAGGGTCTTCAGGCCGCGGATTAGCAACCAGGCGTCGAAGGGCCCCAAGACCGCACCGACGTCCTTTAGGGCATCCTCTTTCACCTGGCTGACGAACTCGGAGGAACCCACCATTATTCCCCCGATGACGTCACCGTGGCCCCCGAGGTACTTCGTAGCACTGTGGACTACCACGTCCACTCCCCAGTCCAGGGGACGCTGAACGGCGGGGGACATGAAGGTGTTGTCCACGACCGTCGTTATGCCGCGTTCCCGCCCGACCCGACCAAAGGCCTCCAGGTCCAATACTGCCATGTTCGGATTGGCCGGGGTCTCGCCGTAGAGAACCCTGGTGTTCGGCTTGATGGCATCTCGAACCTGGGAGATATCGGTGCCATCGACGAAGGTCACTTCGATCCCCATGCGCTTCAAGAGGCCGGTCAGCAGGGAATATGTGCAACCGTATATGGTCTTTATGGAGACGACGTGATCACCCGCCGACAAGAGTTGCAAGAAGACGGCGCTTATGGCCCCCATCCCCGATCCGAAGGCCACGGCATCCTCACCGTTTTCCAGGTCCGCCATCTTCTCTTCCAGGGCCCGAACCGTCGGGTTGCCGAGGCGAGTATAGATATAGCCGGGCTCCTCCCCGGCGAAACGCCGCGCCCCCTGGGCCGCGTTGTCGAAGATGAAGGTAGAGGTTTGGTAGATGGGCACAACGTGGGATCCGGGGTCGGGCCCCGGGGATTCGCCGGAGTGGATCGCCCGGGTGTCGAAGTGTTTCCTCGAATCGTCCAAGTCGCATCGTCCTCTCGTACTCGATGGTGTTATCCGGGATATTGCACGCTCATCGTTACCCTAGGTTATTCCTTTGGTGCGCGTTCGGTTCCTGCCGATGAGGGGGAGGGGAACCCGGCGCCGCAATAGAAGTACAAGAGATGTTTTCGATTCTCCCGGGATGCGTTGCGGGCAAATGCGAAGGGATGTGCGTCTATTCGTGAGAGTCTACATAGCCGTCGATATGGAAGGCGTCGCCGGGGTCGTCAACTGGGAGGAGACCGCACCGGGTAACGGCGACTACGATAGATTTCGCCGACTGATGACCGCCGAGGCGGATGCAGCGGCGAAGGCGGCCTTTTCCGCGGGAGCTTCCGAGGTGACGATCAACGACGCCCACGGTGGGATGCGGAATCTCCTCATCGAAGAATTGGATCCTAGAGCGGAACTGGTGGGCGGAAGCCCCAAGGCCGCCAGTATGATGGAGGGCATCGATGAAGGCTTTGATGCCCTTGTAATGGTCGGCTTTCACTCCCGCGCTTCCACCCCGGGAGTTTTGAACCATACCTATACGGCTTCCGTGCTTGAATACAGGGTGAATGGTCGAGCCATGGGGGAGATCGGGATGTGCGCCGCGTACGCCGGGCACCACGGCGTACCGGCGGTGTTCGTCAGCGGCGACGATGCCGCGACCTCCGAGGCCGAGGACCTGGTCCCGGGAATAGTGACCGCCCGCGTCAAGCGTTACGTAGGGCGGTATGCCGCGCGCTCTTTGAATCCGGTGAGGGCCAGGGAACTGATCTCCCGCGGCGTCACTCGGGCCCTGCAATCCGAAGTGACAATACCACCCCTGGTACTCGGGGGCCCGGTGGATCTGGAATTATCCTTTGTCGATACGGCCGGAGCGGATGCGCACCATCTCTTCCCCGGGGCGGTTCGCATGGATCCTTTGACCGTGGGCTATACCGCCCAAGATTACGACGAAGCTTACCGGGTTACGCGCGCTCTGATGATGTTGGGAAGCCTGTAGAACGCCTCCGAGGGGGGAACCGCAAGTGGTCGGACGCAATACCAAGATAGTCGCAACCGTGGGACCTTCGTGCTGGGATCCCAAGATACTGGGGGAGATGTACATCCTGGGCATGGATGTGGCCCGCGTCAACATGTCCCACGGTTCGGACGAGGAACACCGTCGTGCTGTTCGCCTGGTCGAGGAGGTTCGGGAGGATGCCGTCGTCGGACGGCCGCTGGCGCTGATGCTCGACACCCGGGGTCCCGAACTCCGCCTGGAGGGATTGGACTCGCCCGTGGATATCGAAGCCGGGGAAAGGATATTCATGGCGGGCAAGGAAGACGATGTCTCAAAACCGCCCGACGATGTCACTACATTGCGCGCCGGCATCCCGCGGTTAACCTCCCGGGTGCCCGTGGGATCCCGGGTACTGGTGGACGATGGACGGGTTTCCCTCGAAGTGATAGGCCTCGAAGGGGGATGGCTCGTGGCCAGCTCCGAAAACCGGGCCAAGATTCTTCCCGGCAAGGGCCTCGCTTTCCCCGGTGTGGCCCTCAGCCTGCCGTTTATGTCCGACGAGGACGTCCGGGACATCGACCTGGCCTTGGAAGTAGAGGCGGACTGGTTGGCCCTTTCCTTCGTTCAACAGGCCTCCGACGTCCTCGGGGTCAGGGATTACCTCGGGGAGAAAGCCCCCGGGCTCATCGCCAAGATAGAGACCCTCGCCGGGTACAGGAACCTAGAGGGAATCCTGCAGGTGGTCGACGGGATAATGATAGGCAGGGGTGATCTCGGTGTGGATTGCCCGCCCGAGGAGATACCCCTGATGCAAAAGGACATTATTCGTCGGTGTAATCGCGCCGGTGTACCGGTGATCACCGCAACGCAGATGCTGGAATCCATGATAGAAAGCCCCGTGGCCACCCGCGCCGAGGCCAGCGATGTAGCCAACGCCATCCTGGATGGCACCGACGCCGTGATGCTTTCGGGCGAGACCGCCGCGGGATCGTATCCCCGCGAGGCACTGGCAACCATGGCCCGCATCGTCGAAAGAACGGAGTCGGGATGGAAGGATAGGGGCTCGGAACGCCGCGGTGACGGGTTCTCCTCGGGTGTCACTGATGCCGTCGCCCGAAGCGCAGTTTGGATCGCCGAGGAAGTCGAGGCCCAGGCCATACTGACTCCAACCCAATCGGGGCACACCGCGGTAATGGTGTCCCGTTACCGGCCCGAGGTCCCGGTGGTGGCGGTAACCTCCTCTCCCCGGGTTTGTCGTCGCCTCGCGCTGGCGTGGGGGGTAATGCCGTTGCTCAAGGAGTCCGAAGGAGACGTCGTGGAGGACGCCGGAGAGGTAGCCCTCGGGGCGAAGTGCGTTTCCCCCGGGGCCCGTGTGGTCATCACCAGCGGTCAACCCCAGGGGGTGCCGGGGACGACTAACGCATTGCAGGTCCGCACGCTGGGTAAGATCGTCGCCCGGGGTTTTGGCGTGGGCAAAGGAAGCGCTCGCGGTGATGCCTGGGTAATTGATGCCACGTCGGACGTCCCCGGGAAAGAATTCCCCTCGGGTGGGGTCCTGGTGATCGGATCGTGGCGCCCGGAGATGGGAGAACTCGCGGCGCGGGCCGGGGGCATCATCGCCGAGGAACCCGGATTGAGTTCCCCGGCTGCCCTGGCGGGTCTCGGCTTCGGTATTCCCGTCATCGTCGGTGTCGACGGCGCTCCCCGGTTGATCACACCGGGAACGGAAATCATCGTCGACGCCCGAAGGGGAATAGTTTACTCATCGAAGGAAATCGGCACCGATAAGGGGCCGGTCGACGGATAGATCCCGGAAGGACAGGCGGAACCCGCAACGAATAGATATAACCTGTGGGCCATCGCCCGAATCGGGTTGGAAGCGGAGAGAAACCCTTGAAGACGAGAAGGCAGATGCGGATACAGGGAATCATCAACGAGAAGCCGGTCAAGACCCAGCACGACCTGGTCCTGGCCCTGCGGGACGAGGGTTTCAACGTGACCCAGGCGACGGTTTCGCGGGATATAAAGGAGCTCGGTTTGGTAAAGGTGCCCGCCGAGGACGGCGGTTACCAGTATCGGGAGTCATCCCGTTTCAACCGGTCCGAGATCAATCGGCAACTGGTGAGAAACCTCGAGACTTCGGTGGTCGGGCTGGACTACAGCGGGAGCATGCTGGTAGTGCACACCCTGCCGGCCACCGCCCAAACGGTCGCCGAAGCCATCGATGCCCTCAACTGGGTCGACGTCATAGGGACCCTGGCGGGTGAACGCACCGTGTTCGTGGTCGTAAAGCCCCCCGAGAAAGCGCCCGAGGTAATGGATAGGATCAAAGACTTCAGCGGGGACGATCGGTAAAGGGTGTGATTTTTCGTATTCTCGTCAAGAGGTATCCACCCGCCACCCCTGTGGCTGCGCCCGCGGGCACCGCGAGGCCCAGCAGCGGTGGTAGGTACACCCATACCCCCGGATAATCCGTGACGAAATAGAATATGGAAAGTTGGGCGATGTTGTGGGTCGCCGCGCCGAGGACGCTCAGTCCCACGGGTCCCATGGGAGTTAACGATCCCAGGGACATCAATAGCGCCGCGCCCACCGCTCCCCCCGAGCTCATCAGGAAGGTCAGGGTTCCGAAGGTACCCCCGAGTAGAGATCCCAGCACGGCGCGACCGGCGGCCACTATGATGGCGTCGCGGGCGCCCCACGTGAGGACGGCCAATAGGGTGACCAGATTGGCGACGCCCAGCCGGGCTCCCGGTATGGGGACGGGTGCGGGAAGGGTTCCCTCCACCCAGTGAAGAATGGCGCCCATAGCGATGAAGAGGGCGAGCCTCGTCAATCTTCTGGCGTTCAACGGCGTTGCCCCCTTCCCCGGAGCGATTCGATCTATGCTACCAATGTCGAAGATGTTAGGTCAACGCACGACATCTGAAAGGGGGAAGATGCTTGCCATCACGAGAGGGCAAGGACATCACCTTAAACCTGACGGGAGACTCACTGATTAGCAGGCGGCTCAGTCCCTATGATGAGCCCGACTATCGCAGGATGCTGGATCGGATTCGTTCCGCCGACGCCTCCTTCACCAATCTCGAGGGATTGCTAACGCACTTCGAGGGGTATCCCGCCGCCCAAAGCGGGGGAACCTACGTGGTCGGGCCGCCGCAGGTGGCCGACGACCTGTTGTGGGCCGGTTTCAACCTCTTCGCCCGGGCGAACAACCATTCCATGGATTGGAGTTTCGGGGGATTGTTGGCCACGGATCGGGAACTGGATGCGCGCGGCATGGTGCACGCGGGCGTGGGTTTGAATCTGGCCTTGGCCAGGTCCCCGGCCTACCTCGATACACCGGCGGGACGCGTGGCGTTGGTCTCGACTTCCTCCACTTTCCCCACCGGCGGGCACGCGGGGAAACAGCGGGCGGACTTGCCCGGGAGGCCGGGCCTCAACCCCCTGCGGTTCAATGTCCGATACGAGGTCCCCGAGGAGGAGCTGCAGAACCTCAGGCGCATGAGCCGGGATCTGGGTTTGGAGGAAACCAAGGAACGCCTCGCGAAGATGCGGGGTCGTCCCAAGGAGAAGAACTTCACCCTGGGTCCGTTGGAGTTCGTTCCCTCGCCCGATGGCACCCACAGGGTGGTCACCGAGCCCGACCGGGCCGATCTCGAGGGCAACCTTCGAGCCCTGGAAGAGGCTAGCAGGCTGGCGGATTGGGTCATATACAGTGTACACAGCCACGAACCCCATCCCAACGATCCCCGCGCCCCGGCGGACTTCTTCGTCACGGCGGCGCACCGGGCCGTCGAGGCGGGTGCCGACGTGGTCGTCGGACACGGGCCCCACCACATGAGGGCGATGGAGATATACGAAGGTCGTCCCATATTCTACAGCCTGGGGAATTTCGTATTCCAAAACGAGACGGTCCAGTGGCTGCCGCAGGAGTTTTACGACAACTACGGGCTATCCGTCGAGGATACGCCCGATCGAGCCTACGACGTGAGAACCGGTGAGGACGCCCACGGTTTTCCCGCGCACCCCATGTACTGGCAGGCCGTCATGGCCGAGGTTACATTCGAGGACCGTCAATTGTCGGACGTGGAATTGATACCCGTGTCCCTGGGTTACGGAAAGCCCCGCACGCTTAGGGGCAGACCGGTGTTGGCCGATGACGAGGAATTCTCGGAAATCGTCAAAGACATGGGAGAGAGGTCGCGCCCCTTCGGGATCCAGTTGTCGGATCGCGTCGACGATGGCGTGAAGGTGGCCCTGGACTGATGACCGGGGGAGGGGAGCGTCGAGATACCGTCGCCCTCTCCCCGTCATTTTTCTCCCGGAGCGCGCTCTCCGTGGCCCGGGAGCTCCTCGGGTGCGAGGTCGTATCGCTGTTCGGGGGAGGGCTCACCTCCGGGATCATAACCGAGACCGAGGCGTACGCCGGAGTCCTGGATCGGGCCTGCCACGCCTTCGCGTGGCACCGGACGCCCAGGGTGGAATCCATGTACGCCGCGCCGGGTACCGCTTACGTGTACCTGGTCTACGGCCTCCATAACTGCCTGAACGTATCGTGTGCCACCGAGGGCAATCCCCACGCCGTGCTGATCCGCGGCCTGCGTCCCCTCAGGGGGGTGGACGAGATGGCTCGACGGCGGGGCCTCGGCACCCGGGCGATCGGCGGGGAATTCCCAAACCCCCGGCTCGCCGACGGCCCGGGCAAGTTGTCCGTAGCCCTGGGAGTCGATCGATCCGCGGACGGTATCGATCTCACCGATTCCGCGGGGCCGTTGTTCATCGCTCCCGGAGGAGGGAGCCCGTCCTATCGTTCGTCGTCCCGGGTCGGTATCGATTACTCGGGAGAGTTCGCCCGATTCCGGTGGCGCTTCCTCCTGGACTGATGGCGGGGACAGGCGAAGGGCTTTCTGGTAGACTGTTGGCGAACCGGGTGGGGAGTCATCGCGCCCGATCCGGGCCAAATGGTGACTGAGAAACGGCCGCCGGGCGGAGCGGCCGTCGGGAAGGGCTGGTTATTGGAATGTTCGATGAAAAGAAATTGCGCGAGATCGAAGAGCAAAAGAGGAAGTGGGAAGAGGGCCCCGTCGCGAAGACCATAGGGCGCTTCCCCGAGATGAAGGAAGAATTCACCACCTTATCCGGATACCCGGTGGAGCGCACCTACACCCCCGAACATATAGCCGACATCGATTACGAAAAGGATCTCGGGTTCCCCGGGGAGTTTCCCTTTACCCGTGGTGCGCAGCCCACCATGTACCGCGGTCGACTGTGGACCATGCGGCAATACGCGGGTTTCGGGAGCGCCGAAGAATCCAACGCCCGCTACAAGTACCTGCTCGAGCAGGGTCAAACGGGCCTCAGCGTCGCCTTCGACCTGCCAACGCAGATCGGCTACGACTCCGACGAACCGATTTCCGCCGGCGAAGTCGGCAAGGTCGGGGTGGCCATCGACTCGGTGAGGGATGTGCAGACCCTGTTCGACGGGATACCCCTGGACAAGGTCAGTACATCCATGACCATCAATGCCCCCGCCTCCATTCTCCTCGCCATGTACGTGGCGATCGGAGAGCAGGGAGGACACGGTCCGGATGCTCTCTCGGGCACCATCCAAAACGACATATTGAAAGAATACGTCGCCCGGGGAACCTACATATTCCCGCCCGAGCCGAGCATGAGGTTGATCACCGACATATTCGCCTACTGCTCGCAGCATATGCCAAATTTCAACACCATCAGTATCAGCGGGTATCACATGCGAGAAGCGGGATGTACGGCGGCCCAGGAAGTGGGATTCACCCTGGCCAACGCCATAGCCTACGTCGATGCCGCGGTCGAAGCCGGGCTCGAGGTCGACTCCTTCGCCCCGCGCCTATCCTTTTTCTTCGCCGCACAGTCGGATCTATTGGAGGAAGTGGCCAAGTTCCGGGCGGCCAGGAGGCTTTGGGCGAGGATAATGCGTGAACGCTACGGAGCCTCCGACAAGTCCGCGCGCCTTCGCTTCCACACCCAGACGGCGGGATGCACGCTGACGGCGCAACAACCCGACAACAACATCGTCAGGGTCACCCTGCAGGCCTTGGCCGCCGTGCTCGGTGGCACCCAGTCGCTGCACACGAACTCCAGGGATGAAGCCCTGGCGCTGCCCACGGAGGATTCCGTCCGCATAGCGCTCAGGACGCAACAGATCCTGGCCCACGAGAGCGGCGTCGCGGATACCGTGGACCCCCTCGCGGGATCCTTCTACGTGGAGCGCCTGACCGACGATGTCGAAGAAGCGGCCCGGGAATACATCCGGGAGATCGACGACAGGGGAGGAGCCCCCGCGGCGATAGAGGAAGGCTACATCCAGCGCCAGATCCAAGAGAGCGCCTACGACCACCAAAAGGCCGTGGAATCCGAGGAGAGAGTGGTCGTCGGTGTGAACCGGTTCAGGACGGAAGAGAAGAAGGCGTGGGACCTCCTCAGGGTCGACCCCGCCATCGAGGAGCGCCAACGGGAGAAGTTGGAAAACCTCAAGGCTTCTCGCGATGCGGCGCGGGTCGAAACCGCCCTGGAGGAACTGGCCGGGGCAGCTTCCACCGACGCCAACCTGATGCATCCCATCCTCGAGGCCGTCCGCTCGGAAGCAACCCTGGGTGAAATTTCAGGGGCGATGAGGTCGGTCTTTGGCGAGTACAGAGCGCCGATAGTCCTTTGACGATAGGAAATTGGAGGGTTCCATCATGAGCGAAGGTAGAATAAGGGTCCTGATCGCCAAGCCGGGGCTGGATGGCCACGATCGCGGTGCCAAGGTACTGGCGAGGGCCATGCGGGACGCGGGGTTCGAGGTTATCTACACCGGCCTCAGACAAACCCCCGACCAGATCGTCAGCGCCGCCGTGCAAGAGGACGTCGATGTCATCGGATTGAGCATCCTCTCGGGGGCCCACAATCACCTGTTCCCTCGGATCATGCAACTGCTCGAGGAAGCCGGTGCCGAACACATCCTCGTCATCGCCGGGGGCGTGATCCCCGAAGAGGACATCCCGGCCCTGGAAAAACTGGGAGTGAGCAGGGTTTTCACCCCGGGCACTCCGACGTCCGAGGCCATCGGTTTCATCAGGGAACGGGTCGGGGCCTGATCCCTTGGAGCGATGCGAGATAGATGCCATGATATCGGGCATCAGGGACAATAGACCGGGAACCCTGGCCCGGGCCATAAGCATGATCGAGGACGAAGAACCCGACTCGGCGCATTTGCTGGAGGGTTTACACCCCTTTACCGGAGGCTCCCACGTGGTGGGGATAACGGGTCCCCCGGGTTCGGGCAAGAGCACCCTAACGGACCGGATCACCAAGCACCTGAGGAAGAGGTCCAAGAGTGTCGGAGTCGTCGCCGTGGATCCCACCAGCCCTTTCAGCGGCGGAGCGCTCCTCGGCGATCGCACCAGGATGGGGGATCTGGCGACGGATCCCGAGGTCTTCATCCGGAGCATGGGTACGCGAGGAAGCCTCGGGGGACTATCCCGCGCCGTTTACGGTGCCATCAAGGTGCTCGAGGCCGCCGCCAAAGACGTGATCCTGGTCGAAACGGTGGGAGTTGGACAATCCGAGGTGGATATCGCCCGCGTCGCGGATACGGTGGTGGTAGTATTCGTACCGGGCCTCGGCGACGACGTGCAGGCCATCAAGGCCGGCATAACCGAAATCGGGGATCTCCTGGTCGTCAACAAGGCCGATCTCCCCGGGGCGTCCCGGGTGGAATCGGTACTGGAATCCACCCTTAACCTCGCTCCACCGCGGGAGGAGCCGGCTCCCAAGATCGCCTCGGCCAGCGCCGAGCGCGACGAGGGAGTCGAGGAATTGCTGGACTTGATAGAAGAGCATAGGAACCTGGCTCGCGAGAGTGGACTGCTGGAGCTGAGAAGGCGCATGCGGGCCAGGGCGGAGATAACCGCCATCCTTGCCCGACGGGTATCTAGGCACACCGAGGGTTACCTATCGGATGGCGATAATGGTTGGTATCGACGGCTTACGAGGGGAGAGGTTTCCCCCGGCGAACTGGCGGAGGAATTGTGGTCGAAACTGCTGGGACAAGAGAGCGAGGGATAGGACGATGAAGATCAAAGGCAAGCACCACCTGGGGATCGCAGTGGAGAACATCGAGGAAGCGATGAAGATATACTGTGACGGACTGGGCCTCGAAGTGGCGGAGAAGGAGGAACTCCCCGAGCGCGGTCTGCGGGTTGCCATGATTCCCCTGGGGGAGAGCTCCATCGAGCTTCTCGAGCCCACGGATCCGGAGAGTACGGTAGGGAAATTCATCGCGAAACGCGGCGGAGGCATACACCACCTGGCCATAGAGGTCGAAGACATCGATGCCGCCCTCGCGAGACTGAAGGAGACGGGGATACCCCTGATCGACGAAGAGGCCCGTCCGGGCGTCGGGGGCACGCGGGTGGCCTTCCTGCACCCCAAGGGCACCGGCGGTGTCCTATTGGAACTGGTAGAGAACGTCCAGTAAATAGCCCGGGAGGCGAGCTCTTTTGGTGCCCCACCATCGCCAAAGAATCTGGCTCCGCTGTCTGCTGTTTTCGTTAGTGCTGATGGCATTAATCTCGGCGCCGGCCTCGGCAGCCGGTGCCGAGATGCGATTCACCATCCTGCACACCAACGACGAGCATTCGGCGCTGTGGCCCGGGCCCGCGTTGGACTACGCGCCGGGACGGGCCGATACCACCACGGGGGGCTTCGCCAGGTTGGCCGGCGTATTGGAGCGAGAACGGGATGCGCGCTCGGGACAACCGGTCCTGACCGTCAACGCCGGGGATTTCTTCTCGGGGTCTCCTTTTAGCTGGGTGGCCCTCGAGGGTATGGCCCCCGAGCTGACGCTGATGGACCAAATGGGCTACGACGTCATTACCGTCGGTAACCACGAGTGGGATTTCGGTCCCGAATTCCTCGCACAATACCTGGACGCAGCGGGCGTTTCCCGACCCGATGCTCCGGCCATCCTCGCCACCAACGCCGTGATACCGGCGGGCCATCCGATGGAGAGCTCGGTCGTGCGGGAAACCCACGTCCTCGAGATCGGGGCCGACCACGGGTGGGAGCGCACCTTGCGAATCGGCTTCATGGGAATCCTCGGCGATGCCGCCATAACCGTGGCCCCGGAGGCCGCTCCGGTGACCTTTTCGGATCCGGTGGATTCGGCGAGGGAAGCCGCGGCCCGGCTCCGGGAGGACGGAGTCGACATCGTCATTGCCCTCACGCACTCGGGCGTCGAGGGCGATCGGCGGTTAGCCCGACAGGTCGAAGATATCGACTTGATCGTCGGTGGGCATTCACACACACCACTTTTTGAGCCCGAGCTGGTCTCGGGAATTCCGATAGTACAGGCCGGCTCTCGTACGGAGTATCTCGGTTGCGTGGAGCTGGCCTACGATCCCGCCACCGGGGGTATCGGCCTGGTCAACGATGAAGGCGACATTCCCTACCTGATTCCCGTGGGTGGTGCAGATCCGGAGTGCCCTGATACGGTCGAGGCCATCGCGGGTTACGCCGACGCCCTGAATTCGTACCTGGGGCGGCTGACCAACGGAGACTACGTGGATGCTTTCGCACCACTGGCCAGCCTGGATGAACCCCTACTCGCCACCCCCGAGGAACGGGAACACGCCATGGGCAACCTCGTCACGGACGCCTTCAGGGACGCAGGAGAGCGCATCCTCGGAGAGGAAGTCCACATGGCCTTTCAGGCCAGCGGCCAGATCCGGGGTGACCTCAGGCCAGCCGGAGGCGACGGGGTCGAAGGGGCCATCGCCATTTACGACCTGCTGGAGCAGGTCGGGTTGGGCAGGGGGCCGGATCTGCATCCGGGAGCCCCGCTGGTCGGGATGTACTTCACCGGTGCAGACGTGCTAAAACTCCTGGAGATTTCCCAGATTCTCAACGAAGTTCTCGGCCACAGTTTCTTCCTCCAGGTCTCGGGATTGAGAGTGGAGTACGACCCGCAGCGCGCCATCCTGTTGTGGCTACCCATCGTCGATCTACCCGTACCCACGTATCGGTCCGTTCTCGGCGCGGAGGTCGTCGACGCACGAGGATCCGTCGAGACATTGAGTGCATCGGATGAAGATCTGTACCTGGTGGTGGGGGATTTCTACGTCGCGTCATTTCTGCCCCAGGTCGGCGGCATGTTGCCTCGCCTGGACGTAATTCCCCGGGATGTCGACGGGGTGCCCCTGGCGGATCTCGAGGATGGCATACTGCGGGATTCCGATGGGAACGAAACGAAGGCGTGGCGCGCGGTCGTAGATTACGCGGCCAGTTTCGATCCCGGCCCCACGGGGTTGCCCCACATAGTGGCCCCCGAGGTCGGTGATCGGTTGGTGTATCGCGGGACGATGCCCATAATCCTCCCGCCCATCCTGGGTCTATTGGCGGTCTCAGCCATCGCCTTGGTCGCTTTCAGGCGATTTCGTCGGCGCTAGAACCGAGAGGAGTGTCGAGAGTGAAAAGAATTGCCATCGGACAGATTAGTCACGAGACCAATGCTTTCAGTCCCATACCCACAGATATTTCCAGGTTCGAGCAGCGGGGGCTCGGCCGCGGCGACGAATTAATGGAGATGTTCGAGGGAACCAGGACACCCCTCGGGGGTTTTCTAGATGCGTGCGGCGAATTCGGCTGGAAGCCCGTGGCCACCCTGGCGGCGGCCGCGGTGCCTTCCGGGCTAGTGACTGGGGACGCCTTCGATCAACTGCTGGGTGAACTCGTCGAGGGGATCCGCAACTCCGGGAGCGTCGATGGCGTACTCCTCGCTTTGCACGGGGCCATGGTCGCGGAAAATGCTCCCGATGCCGAGGGAGAGATCATAGCCGCAGTGCGGGGTGCCGTGGGCGCGGAGGTGCCGGTGGTCTGCACCCTGGATTATCACGCCAACATGACCGATCTCATGGTATCTGAATCTACGGGACTCTTCGGGTACAATACATATCCCCACGTCGATGGTTACGAGCGGGGCCTGGAGGCCGCAAGTTTCATGAAGGACGTCCTCGGTGCGGGGACGAATCCCGTGACGCGACTATTGAGGCCACCGATAGCACCCGCGGTGGTTCCGGCGCGAACCGGGTGGGGTCCGATGAAGGATCTGATGGAGCGCGCCTTCGAGTGGGAAGAGCGCGAGGGTGTCGTAAACGTGAGTGCCTACGGGGGATTCGTCTACTCCGATATAGATGAGGCCGGATTGGCATTCTTGGCCACCACCGATGGTGATGCCGAGCTGGCGACCCGCATAGTCGAGGACCTCGCCGGAAGAGCCTGGGAGATCCGGGAGGACTTCGTGGCGGACATGATGGAGCCCGAGACCGCGGTGAAAGCGGCCCTGGAATCCGGCTCGGCCCCGGTCGTGCTCGCGGACGTCGCGGACAATACCGGAGGAGGGGCTTCCGGCGACGGTACGGCGATCCTACACGCCCTGGCCGAGATCGGGTGGCCGGATGCGGCCGTAGTGACAATCCCGGATCCGGAGGCCACCCGCCTGGCGTTCCAGGCCGGAGTCGGTGGAGTATTCGAGGGATCCGTGGGTGGGAAGATAGATGACGCCCACGGGAGTCCCATAGAAGTCAGTGGTAGAGTTCGGCTCCTTTCCGACGGCGAGTTCGTCCATAGGGGCCCCATGTCCACCGGCCTGAAATCCGGCATGGGTAAGACGGCCGTGATAAGGGTGGGCGAAACGGACATCATCGTGAACGAGAACAGGTTCCAGCCCGTGGATCCCGCCGCCCCGCGATCCGTCGGAGTGGATCCGGCCCATAAGAAGATAGTGGTGCTCAAGTCCGCGGTGCATTATCGGGCTTCGTACGAGCCCATGGCCGGTAAGATCATCGAGGTAGATGGCCCCGGGCTCTCCAGTCCGAACCTGGACCGTTTCCAGTTCGCTAACCTCAGGCGCCCGGTATTCCCCGTGGATGATATGTAGCGAGCGAAGGGAGCCCAAATGTCCGCACTACCCTTTGACTGCGATGAGATGAAAGCGGCTAGACAAAACCTGGCGGGAATCGTGCGCAGGACGCCCCTGTTGGAGGGCTGCGACCTGGTCGCCGGCCGGACTCTGCACATGAAGGCGGAAAACCTTCAGCTAACCCATGCCTTCAAGTTCCGGGGCGCGTACAATCGTGCGAGCGCCCTGGGAGAAGAGGAGCGGAAACGGGGCGTTATCGCCGCCTCCAGTGGAAATCACGCACTCGGCTTGTCCCTGGCCGGTGCGATGCTCGACGTTAGGGTCACCGTGGTCATGCCCGAAGGAGCACCCGTGGTCAAGGAAAAGGGATGCCGCCGATACGGCGCCTGCGTCCTCAGGGAGGGCGAAACCTACGACGATTCGGTGGAGTATGCCTTCGATCTGGCGCAAAAACACGGTTACACGTATGTACAATCCTTCGACGACCCGGTGGTCGCCGCGGGCCAGGCGACGGTGACCTGGGAAATCATCGAGGACATGCCGGATCTCGATGTACTCGTCCTACCCATCGGCGGTGGAGGGCTGATCACCGGCGCCCTGGGATTTCTCCACTGTGGTGGCGTGGAGATCCCCGGTCGGTCCGCTCCCCTGGACGGGGTTAAGGTCGTAGGTGTTCAGGCGGAGGGTGCCGCCTCCATGATTAGGTCCGTCTCCTCTGGAAGGAGACTTCCCATGGAAAGAATATCCACCATCGCCGATGGGATAGCCGTGCGCCAACCCGGTGAGTTGACCTACGCGACGGTCTCGGAATGGGTGGACGAATTGGTAACGGTCACCGACGATGAAATGCTCGAGATGGTCGGCATGCTGGCGGTGGCGGAGAAGTTGATCGCTGAACCCGCGGGCGCCGCGGCGGCGGCGGCGCTCGCCCTGGGCCGGGGTGATGTCCTATCCCGCGTGAAACGCGACGGCCTTAAAGCGGCCTGCGTGCTATCGGGAGGAAACATCGAACCCGACTTGCTGTCCCGGGCGATAAAGATGGTTCGCCTGAGGGGAGGATCGCTAAAGAAATGATTCAACGCTTTGCCTACGGAAACGAAACCCTGGAGGTAGACGTCCCCGGGAATCTCATCCAAGTGCTGCGCCCGGACGTGGGGGAGGCCACGGAGTCGGAGGAGCAAATAGTTCGCAGCGCCCTGGAGAGTCCCACAGGATCCCCTCGCCTCGGAGATATGGTAAATCCGGGTGAAAGCGCCGTCGTCTTGATTAGCGATATGACGCGGCTTTGGGTTCGCCAGGACTTATTCTTGCCCCGGATAATCGAGGAGCTCGCGCGAGGTGGAGTGCATCCGTCGGATATTACCCTGATCGCTGCCACCGGGGATCACAGGGGACACGCCGACGAGGAGTGGAAGCTCCTGTTGGGCCCGGACATACCGGCAGGGGTTCGATGGGTCGACCACGACGCCAGGGATTCGGCTTCCATGGTTCATCTGGGAAGCACTTCCCGGGGGACCGAGGTATCCATCAACGCCCTCGCCGCCGAGGCCGATAGGCTGATACTGACCGGTGGAATAGTATACCATTTCCTCGCGGGTTTCAGTGGTGGGATGAAGGCGATACTCCCCGGTGTATCCTCGTACGAAACGATAATGGCGAACCATTCCCTGGCCCTTGCCGAAGGAGGGGGAATCGAAGCTTCGGTATCCGCCGGCACCATGTCCGGCAACCCGTGCAGTGAAGATATCTGGGAGGGCGGAGAACTGGGATCTCCCGATTTTCTCTTCAATGTTGTTGTCGACGATGAAAACCACAGGATAGTGGGGGCCGTGGCGGGGGATCCGCGCTCGGCACATCGTATAGGCCGCGGCTTGGCCCGGGATCGCTGGGAAGTCGCCATAGAGCGCAGGGTCCCGGTGGTCCTGGCTTCGTCCGGTGGCTATCCCAAGGACATAAACCTCTACCAGACCTATAAGACCCTTTACGGTGCTCGGAGGGCGGTGGCCGATGGAGGCACCGTGGTTATCGCCTCCCTGTGCTCCGAGGGTATGGGTAACGATGATTTCGCCCGGATGCTCCTGGAACACTCTTCGAACCGCGAGCGTGAGGCCCGCCTGAGGGAGGAGTTCACCATCGGGGGGTACATGGCTTTTCACGCCGCCGTGATGGCTTCCGAATGCGATGTCATCCTGGTGTCGGGCATGGACGCCGCCGAGATCGAGGCGGCCGGCATGATTGCCGCCGGGGATATGGATGAGGCGGTCCAAAAGGTTGTGGACAAGCACGGGAGCGAGTTCGAATATCACATGATGCCATCGGGCGGCGCATTTCCGGTGATGAAGCGAGGGGAAGTCGATTGCGGATGAGCGGGGACGGCATGGAAAAGGGCTACGTGCAGGTCTACACCGGTGACGGAAAGGGCAAGACGACCGCGGCCCTGGGGCTATCGATGAGGGCGGTTGGTAGGGGACTGCGGGTCATGATGATCCAGTTCATGAAGCGATGGGGATACGGTGAGCACATCGCCGCGAGGAGACTGGAACCCGAACTGACCATCGTTCAGGTCGGGAAACCCTACTTGATTGCCCGAGAGGGAGAAATGGACGAGGCTACGCGAGAGATGGTTTCGGACGACGTCGTCATATTTCCGCCCGGAGAGCCTCCGTCCGAAATCCTCGACCTGGCTTGTGAGGGTATGGATTTGGCCAGGGAGACCCTGGTCGGTGGAAAAGTGGACGTACTCATCCTCGATGAGATCAACGTGGCTCTTCACTACGGGTTGGTGCAGCTGGACGAGGTATTGGATCTCCTCGATGAGCGTCCCGATAACGTAGAAGTGGTATTGACTGGCCGGGGTGCTCCCATTGAAATCATCGATCGCGCGGACCTGGTGACGGAGATGAAAGAGATAAAGCACTACTTCCGCGACGGGGTTTTCGCCCGCCGCGGGATCGAGGAATGATCAGGATCGGGGTATCAACAGGGCCCTGACGGGTGATCCGTCGGAGCCATCGATTTTCGGGGGAGGGGCGATGAGGGTGTAACGCCCCTCTTCTGCGTTGCGTAGGTCCAGGAATTCCAAAATGTAGATGCCGTTACTCGCGCACGCGGAGTGGCCCGGTAGTTTCTTGCTATCGAAGGCGTCCACGCTCGGTGCATCCGTTCCCAGGAGTAGGGCGCCGCCGTGGCCCAGGTCCTCGATCAGCGATTCCGATGGATATCGAAACCGGGTCTCGAAGGGGTTCGCCGGTTCGTATCCAGTGCGAAGCAGCACCCTCGGGGTATATTCGCCGGGGATATCCACCCTTTCCAGGGCCCTTCGAAACTCCTCGGAGCAAATGGGTCCTGGGGCGCCGCGAAGATTCACCACGAGGGCGTCCCCGAGGAACGCTCCCAGGTCCATCGATTCCAGGGTCGCGCCTTCGTCGGAGTAGTGATACGGAGAGTCGGCGTGGGTCCCAGTGTGAGGACTGAAACACAAGCGAGAAAGGTTCACCGACGAACCCGCGCAAATGCGCGCCGTCCAGTCCCGTTTGAAGACAGAGTCCCCCGGCCATTCGGCGAACGAGGGGGAGAGGGTGTGCGAAATGTCTATGATCTCGGTGAAATCCATCACCGGTTGCACTTCCTTTCAGTGTTCGATTCCAAGGTATTTCCGGCGCCCATTTTAACAACCCCAAATCCCCGGTTCTCGGGGAACAGGTCGACAATCCGGGCGTGGCAGGTGAGGTATAACACCTGGAAATCCTCGGCTGCGCCGAGCACGAGTTCGATGGCACCCTTGAGGCGCCTATCGTCGAGGTTGACCAGGGGATCGTCCATCACCACGGGCAGGGGCGTATGCGACGCTGCCATCTCGGCCAGGGTAGCCATGCGCAGTGCCAGGTATACTCCTCCCAGCGTTCCGCGACTGAGCTCGGATACCTTCACGACGTTTCGGCTATCGCCGGTCAGAAGTCGTGGAGGGCCTCCGTCGGGAGCTACCCGGATGCCCGTGTAGGAATGGCCGGTGAGCTCGCGAATCATAGCCGATGCCCGGAGCATGGCCGCCGGGGCTCGTTCGTCTTCCCCCCGGGAACGAGCATTCTGGAGGAGATAGCTCGCCGCTTCCAATTCGCGCAATTCGTCGACCAGGAATCTCAACCTCGATAATGCCGTCTCCCTGCGTAGGTCGTCTTGGGCCGAATCCTGGCTGGTTCCCATGGCCTCGAGTTGGCTCCTCAATCCACCGATGATCTCAAGTACTCGGTGGAGTTCGGCCTCGTCTTCTCCCAGGGCGCGTTCCTCCCTTTCGACTTCCCCCTCTTCCGGCGGCGCGTCGGGTAGATCGTCTTCGAAGGCCCCCCGGATTTCCCGGATGCGGGCGGTCAACTCATCGGCGGTGGCCCGAAGATTCGAAGCCTCCTCCCATCTGTACGCCCTTTCTCTGAAGCCCTCAACATCCTCGCATCCACCGGACACGAGAAGCCCATCCAGGCGATCACTGGCGATCCTTCTGCGAGCGTCAATGGCATCGCGTGTCTCCTTCAGATCCCCCAGGCGTCGATCCACCCCGTCGAGTTCCTCCCGCTCCCTCTGTAGTTCCTCGAGGCTCGCAGCGGTCGCCAGGACGGCGTCGCGGATTTCGCGGACGGAGAATTCCCTGCCCGATGGGATCCCCGGGATCCGGGAGGCCTCGGCTTCGAATCTTCTAATGCGCCGTTGCAGGTCTTCGAGCTCCGTGCGGAGCTTTTGCACCTGTCCCAGTTTCCCGGACAGACGATGGAGGGGGTCGAGACATCGAGCGGCGTCCCGGGGACTCGTTCCGGCCGGAAATCCCAACCCCTCCAGTTCAGCGCGGAAGTCCTCGTGGATCCTATCTCGTTCTCGTTTGATCTCCTCGATTTCGCATTCCGCGGCCGCGAGGGCGTCGGACACTTGCTTTCGTTGCATTATTTCGCTCCTCGATGCTTCGGCGCGTGCCGCGGCTTGTTCGCAGTATCGCCGTTCCCTCAATATTTCTTCGGCGGTGCGGGTTCGGGAATCCCCGAACAGTTCCCGGGTGGAATCCCGAAGGGAACTCTCCAGAGCATCCATCCGACGGCTCGACTCGGCCGGGTCCCCCGGGGTATTCTCGGGCGTCCCCCGCATCGGGAGAAGGAGCCGAAAAATGGAGATTCCCAGGACGCTCCCCGCGGCGGCGATCATGCCCGGGACCGGCTGATCTCCGAGGAACAAGTAGACGGAGGCCAGGAGCATGGTCAGTACCACGCCGGGAGTCAGCCATACCAGGGCCGGATGAATGGTGGTAGGGGAGAACCCGGTGCGCTCGAGGTATTCTAGCCTCGTTGCAAGCCGCTCCCGCTCAGACAGTGCATCGAAATACTCGTCCAGTCTTCGAACGCGCCACTGCATTTCGTCGATGTTGGTCGAGGTAGGATCCGG
The DNA here is from genome assembly GCA_007136565.1 of Clostridia bacterium. Taxonomy (GTDB): domain Bacteria; phylum Bacillota; class Sulfobacillia; order SLMV01; family SLMV01; genus CSSED11-154. The sequence goes on from SLGS01000038.1 coordinate 28,618, forward strand.
GTCTTCATTTGTCGGCGTCCGTCCGGCGAAGCGTACCAACCCGTTTCTAAGCTCAGATGCCCGGGATTCCACATCGCGCATTTTGCGCCCGGACTCTTCCGCGGCGGAAACCATATCGTCGAGGCGATTCCGCAGGGGGATGGAGGGGGCCAGATTCCGTCCCCTCTCCACGGTCCAGCCAGGTCCCAGCTCATCGATTATGTCGCGGCATTCACTCCCCAGGGATCCGAGGTTGGCGACGAGGGTGTCTCGTCGGGCCAGGATGTCGGACAGCGAACGGGCCTCGGGGATCAACTTGCGCAGGTCGGTCTCGTGTTCTACCAATGAGTGTGTTGCGATTTCCTCCCGAATGGCGCTCGCCCGGGAGCAAAGGGATGAGATCTGGCCGCGGATGGTATCGGATTCCTCCTCGAGTTCTTCGAGGGTATCTTCCCGGTCCCTCAACCTGGCCAGGGCGCCCGCGGGGAAACCCTCGGGCACGTCCAGAGCCGCCAAGTCGCGCTGGATGGATGCGAGGTGTCTTTGCAGGGGGGCGATACGGGCGGTCGCTCGAAGCCGAGCGAGTCGATGGTTCCTCTTTGCGATGGTGGCAGTCAGGGTTTCGTATTGGGCCTGGCGCCTGACCAGCTCCGAGCGCATCCGGTTGTGCTCCAAGATGATCGGTGCGCTCCTTCTTTCCTCCGCTTCGAGGTCTTCCAACTCCGCCAGGACGTCGGTGATTTCGGAACCGGATCGGGGCCTGTATAGGCGCGACTTGCGCTCGTTAAAGACGCCCTCGATTCGCTCCAATGTCGATATATCTATGCCCGCGGCGGTGGCGTATAGTAGTTGGGCCACGTCTGTGGATTGCATGGAACGCACGTCCTCGAGCTCGGATATCCCGAAGTTCAGGAGGTTTCGGTGTCCCACCGATGACAGTCCGCCCCAAAGGCTTTCGAGCAAATCCTGGGCCCCTTGGTTGGGGAGGCGTTCGCCGTCGCGAAAGAGGGAAAGATCGCCGGAGACCCTGCCTCCTGGGTCCTGCCAACGTTCGGCGCGGTACTCGTGGCCCCCGGTGGTGAATTCGAGCCATCCTCCGCGCCTTCCCCCCGCCAGGGACGGATACTGGTTGAGGCTACTGCGAGCGTCGGGGAAGCCGAAGATCACGGCGGGTATGAATGACGCCAGGGTACTCTTGCCGGCTTCGTTTGGTCCCGTCACCACAGTCATTCCCTCGTCCAGGTGCAGGTCGAAATCCCGGAGAAACCCAAATCCCTCTATTCTCACCCGGTGGAGGATCAAGGCGACTCCTCCTTCGAGATCGTACGAAGGAGACTCTCGCGGGCTCGCTCCAGGATCCCCACTGCGTGGGAGCGCGGTATACCGGGTTTGATCCATTTTCGTAGCCGGGGATCGGAGATGATACGGGAATCCAGTTGCTCCAGGAATTCCCCGGCGATGTGGGAATCCGGCGAGTCGAGTTCTTCCAGTAGGTCGGTTTCCACCCTCGCGATATCGCCCAGTAGATCATCTCGGTCCCGCAGGTTGGATCGGTCCATCGGGCGGGCGACTCGCCACGATATCGAGTCGATCCAGGTGGTTGGTGAACTCGATGCCAATTCGCGAACGGTCTCCAGGAGATCCTCGGTTTCCGCCGGAGATTCGAAGGAAGTGGCCAGTGGACTCTCGCCCTCGAAAATGAGGCGAATCAATACCGCTCGACCTCCGGCTTCGTCGGCTATTCGTTCCAGGATGTTCGACACCAGGTCGAGGATTTCGGCTTCGGTGTCGATGGAACGGTCCAATGGCAGTCGGGGTTGTGCCCACCTGATGGAGTCCAGGGGGCGAAAAGCCGGCCTTGGGATACCGTCACGGACTTCCACGAGATAGCATCCCTTGGGGCCCGTTTCCCCGAAATGCCGGCCCTGCGTGGTTCCGGAATAGGCTATGGTGGGTTCGGATTCGCGCAGCAACTTGGCTGAGTGCACGTGGCCGAGCGCCCAATAGTCATCGCCGGAGCTGATCAGATCGTGCAAGCGGCTGGGCGCGTACCCGTCGCCGGCCGATCCGTCGACATCGGTGTGGAGCAATCCAACGCGAAAGATGCCCGGTTGAGATTTGAGTCGCGGGAATAGGTGCAAGGGGTCGTCGCTGTAGGTTTCGTGGGGATGGCTGACTCCTCGGATCTCCGCAGAGCCACCGGGAACGGGTATCGTAACCGTACCTAGATCGTCGGAGAAGAGGTGGGCGCCGTCGGGCTCGTCCAAGTGGGCTCTCGCGGTGTTGAGGGGATCGTGATTCCCTGCGACCCTGACCACTGGGATCCCGGCCCCGGAGAGGCGTTTCGCGGCGTCCCCGAGGCGGACCTGGGCCCGCAACGACGGTGTGCGATGATCGAAGATATCCCCGGCCAGCAGAAGGAATGAAACTTCCTCCTCTATGCAGATCTGCACCAGGGTGTCCAGAGCGTCCATGCTGGCCGTCACTGCCATGTCCCGGATAGCGGGAGGCAGGTCTCTACGTATTCCGCTAAAGGGACTATCCAGGTGCAGGTCTGCCGCGTGAACGAATCGAAAATTCAAGACAGGAGAACCTCCTCTAGGTCTGACTCGTACAAAGGTTCGACCTCGCGGGCCCGCGTACCTGCCGAAACCGATCTTTCTTTGGTTGCAGGAATAAAGATGCAATTGGAGAATCTAACCCCGTTGGATTCGATTCCATCCGCGGCTCGTGGGTGGTGGGAAGTGAGCCCGATTCACTCATGTCCATTCCCGTGAAAAGGAATACTCTCGAAAGAGCGCTGCTGGTCACCATGATCGGTGACGACCTGATCCTGACCTACGACGACCCCGATCTCACCGCCCGACGCGAGGAATTGGCCCGTCTCGTTGATACCGCCGGCGGTGTGCCCGTGGGGGAGATCACCCAGTATCGGCGAAGGCCCGACCCCAGAACCTTCGTCGGCAAGGGGAAGGTCGAGGAGATAGCCGAGGCCATCGAGGAATTGGCCGTCGAACTGGTAGTCTTCAACCACGAACTGTCCCCGGGACAACAGAAGAACCTGGAGGATTCGCTGGGCACACGCATCATAGATAGAACCCGGTTGATCCTCGACATATTCGCCCAAAGAGCGCGTAGCCGCGAGGGTAAGCTTCAGGTGGAGCTGGCTCAGCTTACGTATTTCCTGCCGCGCCTGACCGGTCGCGGGGAGGAATTATCCAGGTTGGCCGGCGGTATCGGCACCCGTGGCCCCGGTGAGACAAAACTGGAGGCAGATCGACGCCGTGTCCGACGTCGTATGACGGACCTGAGGAGGGAAATCGCCCAGATCAGGGCGCATCGACAGCTTCTCAGGGATCGGCGTAGGCAGGACGGCGTCCCGGTGTTCGCGTTGGTGGGCTACACAAATGCCGGTAAGTCGACTCTTCTGAACAGGCTTACGGATTCGGAGCAGGGAGCGGAGGACAAACTCTTCGCGACCCTCGATCCCGCAATCCGCAAGGCGAGCCTGCCCTCCGGACTGGATGTCTACCTTGTGGACACAGTCGGTTTCGTTCGAGATCTGCCCACCCAACTGATGGCAGCGTTTCGCGCCACCTTGGAGGAAGTCGTCGAGGCCGATTTCCTCGTCCACGTCGTGGACGCATCCCATTCCGATTGGATCGAGCAAGTGGCAGCGGTGGAAGATGTGTTGGCGGGAATGGGAGTGTCCACCGATGGAGCCATCACCGCCTTGAACAAGGTTGATCGTATGGAGTACCCGTTGGCCGAAGTCGACACCCGTGAATTGCCGCGGCCCGTCCGGGTGTCCGCGCTTTCGGGGCGGGGTGTTCGAGAACTCCTGGATCTAATGGACGACGTGGTCCGGGCGGTCAGGTTGCGATGCGAATTCATCGTACCGTACTCCATGATGGATCTCCTGGATGAGATCCATGGCCACGGGGAGATGCACGGGGAGAAGTATCTGGAGGAGGGCGTCAGGTTGGATGTCACGCTTCCCGCGAGTATGGCGGACAGGATTCGATCGAAGTTGGAGTCGAATAGCGGAAAAGGCGGGAACGAATGTACTTAATCATGAGAAAATGGGGGCGATCATGAATCAGAATATCAAGGACAGATTGCAGCAGGAGTGTCGGGATCAATCCATAGCGTTCGTCAAATTGCAGTTCACCGATATCATGGGCGCAACCAAGAACGTAACGATCCCGGTGGAGCAGTTGCCCAAGGCCCTCGATGGCGACATCGCCTTCGATGGAGGATCCATCGAAGGTTTCGTTCGGATACAGGAATCGGACATGCTGCTCAAGCCCGATCCCGAGACTTTCGTCGTCTTCCCCTGGCTGACCAACGGTATGAAGACGGCTCGCCTGATGTGCGACATTACATGGCCCGATGGCACCCCCTTCGACGGGTGCCCGCGAACTATCCTGAAGAGGGTCCTAGGTCGAGCAGAGGAGATGGGGTACGTACCCAACGCCGGCCCGGAACCGGAATTCTTCCTCTTCAAGAGGGATCAAGATGGACGCCCCACCATTGAAGGACACGATCACGCCGGGTACTTCGACCTTCCTCCCCTCGATCGGGGCGAGGCCGCCCGCGAAGACATGGTCAGGAAGCTTTCGGACATGGGATTTGAGGTAGAGGCGGCTCACCACGAAGTGGCCCCGGCCCAGCACGAGATCGATTTCAAGTATGCTGATGCCGTAACCACGGCGGACAGGATCGCCACCTTCCGCTTCGTGGTGAGGACGGTGGCTCTGCAACACAACCTGCACGCAACGTTCATGCCAAAACCCAAGTTTGGTATTCCGGGTTCGGGCATGCACGTGCACCTGTCCCTATTCGATTCCGAGGGCAACGCCTTTTTTGACGAGAACGCCGAGGATTCGTTGAGCGACACATGTTACAGTTTCTTGGCTGGAGTTATGCGTAACTGCAGGGAGTTTACCGCGATCACCAATCCCCTGGTCAACTCGTATAAGCGCCTCGTTCCGGGATTCGAGGCACCGGTATACATCGCTTGGTCGCGCGGGAACAGAAGCCCATTGATCCGCGTCCCTGCGCGCAGAGGCGTGGGTACCAGATTGGAGGTCAGGAGCCCGGATCCCGCTTGTAACCCGTACCTGGCCCTTGCGGTGATAATCTCCGCAGGTCTCGACGGCATCGATGAGGCCCTCAAGCCCAGCGAGCCGGTGGACGACAATATCTACGAGATGGGTCTGGAGGAGAGGCGGGAGAGGGGGATAGATTCCCTACCCGGCACCCTGGCGGAAGCCCTTTCGGAGATGAGAGAGAGTGATCTGGTGCGCCGGGTTCTGGGTGATCACATCGTGGATCGCTTCCTCGCCGCCAAACAGATCGAGTGGGACGATTACAGGACCAAGGTCCATCAGTGGGAACTCGACCGGTACCTGGGTGCGTACTGATCGGCGCAAGGATGGGACGCTGAGATCACAGCGTTCTAAATAGCCCGACAACGATCCCGAGAACGGTTACATCCCGGGTCACAATAGGATCCATAAAGCGGTTCTCCGGTTGCAGGCGGATGCTATCTTCTTCTCGGAAGAACCGCTTTACCGTGGCCTCTTCGTCTCCGACCAGGGCAACGACGATGTCTCCATCGCGAGCGTGGTCTTGCTTACGAACCACTACGGTGTCTCCGTCTAGGATTCCGGCATCCACCATACTCGAACCGCGAACTCTTAGTAGGAACATTCCATCTTCATTACCCTTGGTTAGGCTGCGGGGCAGCGGCAGGTACTCTTCGATGTTTTCCACGGCGAGAATTGGCGCTCCGGCCGTGACGCTACCGACCAGGGGCACGGGTATCACGTCATCGATGGTCATCGGCGTCATCCCGGAATCGTCCATGACGATTTCGATGGCTCGACCCTTGGCGGCATCGCGTCGGATATATCCTTTGGACTCCAGGCTGGCCAGATGGCTGTGTACCGTCGACGGAGACTTCAATCCCACGCCGCGGCAAATCTCCCTTACGGAAGGCGGATAACCTTGACTCCGCGTATTCTCAATGATGTAAGACAAAACATCGCGCTGTCGTCCCGTTAGTTCGGAAGACACCTGCCGTCACCTGCCTTTCACCATACCCATGAAGTATAGCACAGTTTCACGCATATAGAAACATACGTTCGATATCAACGGACCCCGCCGGGAACGATAAGAACCTGTCCGGGTTGGATCGAATAGTCGGTCAGACCGTTCATCTGTTCGATTTCGTAAACTACTCGCCTGGTATCTACGCCCTCCACACCGTACTGGGACGCGATGCTCCACACGGTGTCGCCCGATGCCACGACGACCTCGATCGGCTCCCCTTGCAAATCCGAACTACTGGCTTCGGAAGCGGTGGCCAAGGATAGGGTTAGGGATAGTGCCAAGCCAAACGCGACACAAACGATTAGGTAGATGTTCAAGACTTTCATGCCCACCCTCCAATCGAACTAATGTTCTGTATCAATGGTATCTAGAACAAGTGTTCGAGTCAATGCCCGCTCCGCTCGAATTTTTTGGGAGGAGTACTGGGTCTTTGGGAGAAATCTAACCTGCTGGTGCGAAGTCTGGTGAAGAATAAGGGGAGCGGTGCTAACTTGAACGACCACGTCGTGCCCTCTAGAACCCAACGTCACAATCGGAGGAAGTTACATCCTTTGGTGTTGTTATTGTTGGGTTCCGGTTGGTTGTTAATCCTGGCCATATCGCTATATCTGGCGTCCGTCTGGATGGCGGTGGCTCCCGGAGAAGATATCGTGACTCCCGAGGAAGCACTCTTCGTCTTGAATAATGAGCCGGTGGAATCCCTTCGTCCCCATTGGGACGAAGTAGGAGACCTATTTCTTCCCGTGGAGTTATTGTCGGAGCACCTAGATCTTGAACTTCACTGGGAGGGTGACGGTGACCAAACTCCGTCGAAGCTGATATGGACCGCTCGCGAGCATCTACTGGAGATGCGCCCCGGTGATAGGGTGGCTCTGCTAGATGGCGAGCCCATCGATCTGATTATCCCGGCCAAGCAGGTGGA
>SLGS01000236.1 GCA_007136565.1 Clostridia bacterium
CGGTATTGGCTGGCCTTTGGATCCTAGACGCCGTCCTAGAGACGAGGGTGTTCGGGTCGAGAACCGTGTACTATGCGCTGGGCCTGCTTTTCGTCATGACCATCGCATTCGACCAGGTCGTAATAGCATCCGGGTTGGTAGTATATGACGACGCGTTCAATTCCGGCATCAGGTTGGCGTATATGCCCGTCGAAGACCTGGCCTTCGGCGCAAATCTATACTTGGCGACGATGATGTCCTGGAGGTTCTTCGGTAGATCGAAGGGAGTGGCGAATGAGGCGAAATAGGATTGCCATCATAGGTGCGGGTCCGGGGGGATTGGCGGCGGGGATGCTGCTTTCGCACCGCGGTTTCGACGTCCGGATTTTCGAAAAGCAGGATCGGGTGGGTGGTCGGAATGCTTCACTCGAGAGGGATGGGTTCACCTTCGATTTGGGTCCGACCTTCCTCATGATGAAGTTCATCCTCGACGAAATCTTTGAAACCACCGGGCGATCGATCGATGACTATCTCGAGACCGTCTCCTTGGATCCGATGTACCTCTTGGATTACGGTGACGATTACCTCCTCAGCTACCGGGGTGATGCCGACATCGCCGCCGAGATCGATAGGGTTTTCGGTGAGGGTCCACAGGGATTGGCGAAGTTCTATCGTCGCGAGGGTCGCCGATACGAAGGGTTGCTGCCGGCCCTCCAAAGACCTTATAGCAGGCTCTCGGACTTGTTCTCGCGCGAAGCCCTGGCCGCCCTACCCCATCTGGCGCCCGGACGCTCCCTTTTCGATGTACTCGGGGATTACTTCGAAGATGACAGGCTGAAGTTGGCCTTCACCTTCCAGGCCAAATACCTTGGGATGTCCCCCTGGGACTGCCCGGGGGCGTTTGCGATAATTCCCTACATCGAGCACAAGTTCGGCATATACCACGTCATGGGAGGGCTCAACCGAATACCGAAGGCGATGGCCCAGGTTATCCAAGAGGAGGGTGGGCAAATACACCTGGGCTCGCAGGTGGAACGGATACTCCTCGATGGCAGGAAGGCGAGGGGCATCAGACTGGCGTCGGGCGAGGAAATCGAGGCGGATCACGTCATCGTGAACGCGGATTTCGCCCACGCGATGAGCAATCTCGTCGACCCGGGTGTGCTGAGGAAGTACAGCCCCGAGAGACTGGCCTCCAGGCACTATTCCTGCTCCACGTTCATGCTCTACCTCGGCATAGAAGGCAAGGTAGACATTCCCCACCACAGCATCTATTTCGCAAAGGACTATCGTGCCAACGTGGACGACGTCTTCAAGAGGATGAAACTCTCCGACGACTTGTCGGTCTACGTGCAAAATGCCAGCGTAACCGATCCGACCCTGGCGCCGGAGGGATGTTCGGCCCTTTACGTCCTGGTTCCCGTGGCCAACAACAAGTCGGGTTTTGACTGGTCTTCGGTGGGACCGGGGTATAGAGAAAGGATCCTGGACGTGTTGGAAGAGAGGGTTCCGCTTCCTGATCTTCGCGAGAGAATCCGCACCGAGATGCTCATCAATCCCAGGGGATGGGAAGACCAGTATTCCGTTTACGCCGGGGCCACCTTTAACCTGGGGCATAACCTGGGGCAAATGCTCTACCTGCGTCCACACAACCGTTTCGAGGAACTCGATAACGTGTACCTGGCCGGGGGAGGCACCCATCCCGGGAGCGGGCTACCAACGATATGGGAGTCGGGCCGCATCAGCGCGAGGTTGATCGAGGAAGCCGCAGCCAGGAGCTGATCGGAACTCCTCCGGAACACGCCCGAGAAGAGTGGGCACGGAGGGGTCCACATTGGACCCCCTCCGCTAATCGTCCGAACCGTAGCCCGATCCGCCGGGTGACGTATCCCCGTGGTGGCATTTGACGGAATCCGTTGAATTGATCGGGGCCAGGCTTGATCCGACTTCGAGGTTGGGGTTGCCGATGGGCCGGGTATACCGACGCTTCGATCCTTCGGATGGACAAGGCAACGGAGAAGTTGTAACTTCCATTATGTAGTATATCCCCTGTCTCCATGGGGCTTTGGCTCCACCGGAGCTTCCCAACCAGGCTCTCAGAGGTCCACATTCCCCAAGCCAGGTGACCCGCGCGAAGAGGGCATGGCAGATACTGGGACCTTGTGAAAGCAATAACAATCTTTCGAAAAAATGCAACTCTTAATTCGTTCGTTATATCCTGAACAACTGGACTTTGCGGTCTCAAATTGGTACCATACCGATGGATTTAGCCAAAATGGAGTGGATTGCTCGGTCCCGCACGGTTCTGCTCCGGTGTGATCTGGAGATTATCGACAGCCCGGGCCGGCAATTCCCCAAAGATCATCGGAAAGATAGGGGGGTTACCAGTGAGTAAGACCGTCCTCGTGGTTGACGACGATGTCGACGTTCAAGAAATACTCGGCATTTCCCTCAAGGGAGCGGGTTACCGCGTCCTGACTGCCAACAATGGTGATGAAGCCCTCGAAACCCTCGAGTCCGAGTCGCCGGACGTAGTCATACTGGACGTAATGATGGCCCAGCCCGACGAGGGATTCTACGTCGCGCAGAAGATCAAGTCTTCGGACCGACCGGTCCCAATCATTATGTTGACATCAGTCGCCCAGGCAACCGGTTGGGATTACGGTGCCGACGAAGATATGGTCCCGGTGGAAAGTTTCATTCAGAAGCCGGTTAAGCCCGAAACGCTCCTTGCCAAGATCGAAGAAGTACTCTCCGGGGAGGTGGGCGGATGAGCGCCCTGTTGGACATGGACTGGAGGAGTGTCGTCGCAGATCTCGTCGCCACGCGCGGCACGGACCGGACGGCTCTCATTCCAATTTTGCAGGACATTCAACTCAATTACGGCTACGTACCAAAGGAAGCCCAGACTCAACTGGCATTAGCCCTCGACATCTCCCAAGCCCAAGTAAGTGAAGTCATCTCCTTCTACTCCTTCTTAAGCGGCGAACCCAAGGGGAAATTCGTTTTCCGCCTCTGCCAAACCATCTCCTGCGAGATGGCCGGCAAGGAGGAAGTGGCCCGGGCTTTGGAATCGTCCCTGGGTCTCAGCTTCGGGGAAACCTCCGAAGACGGACTGTTCTCCCTGGAGTACACCAATTGCATCGGCATGTGCGATCAGCCCCCGGCGATGCTGGTAAACGACGATGTGTTCGGCGATCTAACCCCCGAATCCGTCGAAGAGATCGTATCGGGTTACCGCAGGAAGGGGGAGGAACTCTGATGGCCGATCGAGTTATCCTGGGTCCTTACACCCCGGGCACAGGCCTCGATGGCGCGTTGAGTATGCGTCGATCTGAGGTTGTAATGACCGTTCGCGAATCCGGTCTGCGGGGACGCGGCGGCGCCGGTTTCCCGACGGGCACGAAGTGGATGCTGGCGGCGGCTGCCTCCGGGGATGAA
>SLGS01000123.1 GCA_007136565.1 Clostridia bacterium
AGATGCGAAAACTATGCATCATGCGGTCCGAGCGGGATCATTACTCCTATGCCGCGGTAATCTCGTTACTGTCCTGTACGCCCTGCACCTATGACACCCCGGCGCACCGCACGTCGCGGCGGCTCGTTGGGATCCTCGTCAATCCCGTGTAGACTCGAGTCCGACATGCCAGGACGCGGGGGGCGATTCGAGGCCGTACCGATCTTCGATTTGGGAAGGATGGGACCAAGGACGATTTAGCCAGTAAGAAACGAACGAAAGAAACGAGGGAAAAGCGGTGATGATGGGGCATTGCCCGGTTGGACTATCGTTTACAAAGGATGACGCCACAGGATATTGCGCCAGTATCTATCACTCCGGATTCGCCCGGGGTGATAGCCACCAGCACGGATGGGATTGGCTATATCATCGCTTGAGAAAGTGAAGCTCGAGTAGGCGAACGCAGAGGCTACCGAGAGCATTCCCGTCCGTTCGCTTCGTGGAGGGACTCACCGGCGTTCCGGGGACGAGATCTGGCCTCTTCATCGCCCATGCAGCGCCGAACACCTGACTGGAAATCGCCGGATTCGGGGCCGGATAATCTTGATCAACCGCTCCAGCATCACCTATCGAGCTTCGGCGGCGTCGCCTCGACATCCCTCAGATCCTTCCCGCAGTGGGGGCACTTCCAATCGCCGTCATGACTGGCAGAATAGGATTTCCGCCCACAATGGGGGCACGTTTTTTCGTGCATAGATTTCCTTTCCGTAAACCCCAAACACCGTCAGCTCCAACGTCCTCCCGAGCCTTGGCTCTTAATCCCATCCTCAACTTAGCCTGTGACATCCTACTGTCACAGGGGAAACATTCGATTCAGTGTAGGCTAAAACCAGCCGGGTGGTAATAATGCAACTACCCTCGGTCAATACCGGCGAGGGTAGCTTCATCGTCAATATACCGGAAACGGGAAAACGTAGACCTCGGTGTTCCCGAGGGCAAATGAACAGCGCCAGACCGAGCCTTCGGGCTTCCGCGATCGACGAAGCTCGAGAATGCTGTATGGATTCGAAGCCGCCAGGCGCGGGACCCCCGGGAACCGCTCGACCGCCGGTTGCGGCAAAGGTAACTCTTATCGGAGCGAGACGCGCCGGGAGCGGGCGGCGACTCGGAGATGCCCGATCCATTCCCTCGTGTAGATTCCTGCAGATCCGGGAAAAGTGCCTAATGAGAGGGTGTGTGCTCATGCAACCAAGACCGAAGGCGTTCACAATAATGCTCATCCTGGCGGTGATTTTCGCCAGCCTGTCCCCCATTTCCGCGGCGGCCGCATCGGATGCTGGGGAGATCGGCATTTCGGAGATGCTCCCGCCCTTCGAAGGTTTCCAGTGGAGAGTTTTTGGAATCGCCGGTTACGGGCACGCCATGGAAGTACAATCCATTGCAATTGAGGATGATCACCGAGTTTATCGCATAGATGGAGAGGTGGACGACTTGTCCGACGGAGAAGCGGAAGCCGATTTCGCTTTCTCCATCACCTACACCGTCGAGGCAGATACCCTGGTGCAGGAGACCGAGGGCGAAACACTATTGGAATCTAAGTTTGACCGATTGGAGCTCCTCCGAACCCCGCTCGTCGAAGGAAACACGTGGCAGCAAGTTGCCACCGGGGACGCGGGGGAAATAGCCCTTGAATGCACAATAGAAAGCGTGGACGGCATGCGCGGCGAGCGCGTTTACACCGTCCTGTACGAGGATTCGGACGGGGATTACTACGAGCGCAGGGAGCTCCAAGAAAGGCTGGGAGTCATACACTTCGCGCGACTGATGCGCGGCGACCAGGAAGATTACGAAGCATCCTATCGTATTCACCGTCCCGGGACCGGTTTGTCCGCAGATCCCACGCTGACGGACGTCCAACCGGAAGACTGGTATCTCCAGTACCTGGAGCCAATCCAGCGGATCGGCGTTATCGAGGGTTATCCCGACGGGTCGTTTCGTCCGGATCGGGAAGTATCCGTCGCGGAGTTCATCAAGATGGTGCTGACTACACTGGGACACCACACTTCGGTAGGGGATCAACGTTGGTATGATCCGTACGTCACGCGCGCAGAAGACAAGGGGTTCGTCGAACGGGGAGAGTTCGCCGATCATGATCGCTCGATTCGACGGGAGGAAATGGCTCGCATACTCGCCCGAGCCGCTGACGAACTAAATCAAGAGCCCGCGCAGCCTGCGGAGTTCGCGGATTGGGATGAGGTCGGCGAAGAATTCGAAGAGTACATTCTTAGGGCGGTATCCCTCGGTTTCTTGCACGGCTATCCCGACAACACTTTCCGGGCGCAACATCCCATGGTTCGCGCCGAGGCTGCCAAGGTATTGTCCGTGTTGCTATATGCGATGGAACCCGAGGACCTGGATCGAGAGGGAGCGATTATGCTGGAGGAGGAGTTTGAAACACGACTCTTCCCCGAGACAGTGGACGGGGATTGGATCTTCGATCGGGTGCGCGACTTCGATCGGAAGGACGAATTGACCGAACACGTATCCACCGTAACCAGCGACGAGATCGCCTCTACCTATGTAGATGACTACTACGAAGAACGGGAGGACGGCCTCTACTTGATTCCCAAGGATGGGCCCATCTTGTTGAATCCGGACGTTGCCTTCCATCTAGAACTACTGAGTCCCCTTGAGATTAGGCTCTCCCAGGAAAGTTGGTCGGGACTTGCCGGTGATTATGAGATCCGCATCTCCTATCAATATCGCGAAGGGCGCTGGATCATGAACGAACGAGACATATTGGTTGAAGAATGATCACATTGATGTCACCTCGGTGAGGTTGGCGAAATATACGATGATTATGATATGTCATAATCGACGCCGGCAGCACCGTTCCGTGGACGCTGCTGCACCCGTCTCTCCCCAGGGGTTCTTCGCGGGAGAATTGCCACAAAGGCGGTTCGGTCCCGGATCGGTGTACCGATACCGCATGACGAGCTATCAGGCTTCTCACGACACCGAAAAAGTAGGACCCCCCGCTTTCCCTCCTGGGCGGGGGGTCCTCGATGTGGGCGCGGTAGGGATTGAACCTACGACCTCGTGAATGTGAGTTATGGGCGCGCTTCCTATCGTTTCCGTTACGTTCCCGAGTTTTCCCGTATATCAAGCAAAATGGGAGGTCGGGTTGGTATCCTTTGTTATCATTTACGGTATGCTGGGCACAAGTTCGTGCCCAATCCGTGCCCACCTGTGCCCAGGAGACAAAGAAATGACCCGATGCGCTCGGGCCGGGCGTCCTGCATTTATAATCTGAGGGCTTGGATTAACATTTCCCGCCCCGCTTTTATACTCGCCGATCATTCCTGTGGACTAGCCGGGAATCGAACCCGGGTGTCGGGGATGCACTTCGGCCTTACCCCGAGCGAGACCCATCACCTA
>SLGS01000122.1 GCA_007136565.1 Clostridia bacterium
ACCAGGAGATTGACCAGGCAGAACATGGTAGCGAACAACAGCAGATTACCCATGATCATCGGATAATCACGTTGGAGCATTCTCTGAAAGGCAAAGCGACCTAATCCCGGATAGCCGAACACGGACTCCACTACGACGGTTCCACCCAGCCTAGCCCCCAGCTGCAATCCGACGACGGTTAGGACCGAGGTCAGAGCGGGTCGAAGGGCATGCTTGTATACGACGCTCCGCTCGGCGAGTCCCTTGGATCGGGCGGTGCGGATGTAATCCTGCCGGATGACCTCGAGCAAAGAGGAGCGGGTTATCCGCGTGATGGTGGCCATACCGCTGGTACCAAGGGTTATGGTGGGAAGAATCAGGTGGGCCAACGTTCCGTGGCCGGTGCCGGGCAACAATCGCAGGTGGTAGGAGAAAAGGAGTATCAACATTACTCCAAGCCAGAAGTTCGGCATCGAAAGTCCCAAGAACGCCCCGATGCGTGCCGTGTGATCTACCCAGGAATCCTGCCTGACGGCAGATGCGACACCAACCGTAACCCCGACACCTACCGACAGCAACATCGAAGTCAATACCAGTGTCAACGTTGCGGGGAAGAAACCGAGCAATGTGGGCAAGACACTTCGGGCATCGCGATATGACGTGCCCCAATCTCCCACTATGATACCGGTGAACCAGTCAAGGTATCTCAGCGGCCAGGGTCGGTCCAGTCCCATTTGCTCTCTCAGTCGAGCCAGTTCTTCGGCGGTTGCCTCCTCGCCGAGCATTACGATGGCCGGATCGCCCGGGGTTAGGTTAACCAAAGCGAACACGAGTATCGTCAAACTTAACAATACAGGAATGAGTTGCAAGAGGCGACGCAATATGTACGTGTACAACGGCTACCGCTCCCATCATCCCACGTGAGACCGGGTCATTAGTTTGAAGAAGCCCGTAGGTTGTCGGTTGCGTGGTGCGAAGCACAGGTGCTTCGCACCACGCAGTTTCGAAGGGGTCTTGCTCGCGATTAACGGTCTATTGATGCATTCCGCAACTCGAGGAAACGGAAGTACCCGCAGAATCCATCCCAGTTGCGCATATCTTCTGTATGCGCAGAAGGCGTCAAACTATAGGAAATGCATACGTACGGTAGTTCCTCGGCAAGGATCTCCTGTATCTCGAAGTACATTTCTTTGCGCGCTTCCTGGTCGGGAGTTTCCCGAGCCGTGATCAGCAATTCGTCCAGGCGCGCGGGAGGATCGTAGCGATCCTGCTGGCTGCTGTGGAACTGCCTATATACTCCGCGGTCCGGATCCGTTTGGCCGCCCCATCCCATCATGAAGGTCTCAAATTGCGGCGGCTTCTCGTGGACTAGTTCGTTCAAGGTGGCAAACTCCATCGTATCGATGCGCATGTCGATACCGACTTCTTCCAGCTGGTATTGCATCATCTCTGCATATTGCTGTCTTTCTTGAGAATCGGAGTTCGACAGTGTAAAGCTGAATCCGTCCTCGAGTCCGGCATCGGCCAATAGCTCCCGTGCCCTGTCTGGATCGTATCCATAGGTCCTCACGTCCGGATTGTGCGCCCAAGAGGTGGGAATGATCGGCGTCGTTGCGACATCGCGCAATCCCCAGTGAACGTGATCCACGATCTCTTCCATATCGATGGCGTATGCCACTGCCTGCCTTACCCT
Organism: Clostridia bacterium; assembly: GCA_007136565.1. GTDB lineage: Bacteria > Bacillota > Sulfobacillia > SLMV01 > SLMV01 > CSSED11-154. The sequence continues at coordinate 1,673 of SLGS01000122.1, forward strand.
AACGTCGTCAAAGGGCGGCTTTGTGCAGTTGAAAGCCATGTAATCGAAGCCCGTCCCGGGGCGGATGGCAACATCGATGCCCTCGGTTTCCTGAAGGCGAGCGATATCCTCGGGCGGCACGCTGGGCACCATGTCTATTTCGCCGGTCTCCAACGCCATCATGCGACTGGCGTCCTCGGGGATGAGTCGGTAGGTAATTCGATCGATGTCGGGCTTGCCGAGATAGTAATCCTCGTTTGCTTCGATGACGATACGATCACCGGGCAACCATTCAACGAACTTGTAGGGTCCCGATCCGATTGGATTCGTCTTGAAGTACTCGTCGCCCTCTTCCTCCGCGATGTGCTTGGGAATAATCCCCGTCGTCAGGAAGTACACGAAGGACGCCGCCGGAGCCTGAAGGGTCATTTGGATCGTGTACTCATCGAGGACCGTGATCTCGTCTATCGTATCGCGATAGAAGGTGTGGTCCCTGGCACCGAAATCCGGATCCATGAGCGTCTGGTAAGTGTATTCCACATCTTCGGCCGTCAGTTCCGAGCCATCGTGGAATCTGATGCCTTCCCGCAGGTGGAAGATATAGGTGGTGTCATCGGGTATTTCGATCTCTTCTGCGGCATAGGGTTCGATCTCCAGGGTATCGGGATCAAAACCAGCCAGCCAGGTGTAAATCATACCGAAGACCTGGGCGGATGGAACATCGGTCGTCGCCCTCGGGCAAAGTCCCCCCGCCTCAGTGGGCACTCCGATGACGACCTCACTGAAATCATCTACATCGCTGGGATCTTCGGTGACGGGATCTGCGGGCTCTTCATCATCGGGATCCGGGTCCGGATCCGCGGCTTCGCCGCAACCGACGACCATGAGAGCAAGAGCAATTACCAGGGCTATCGATAGCAACCAAGCGTACTTCGACGATTTAACGGAATACATCCAATACCCCCTCCATCTGTGCACACATCGATCCAAACGATACCGCTATCAGATTCCCACGCCACACTAAAGCCTTTGGAACTTGTCTCAACCCATGTGACTTAACGAGATCACCCCCCACCGACTCGGGCAGAACCCCAGAGTATGCATCTCGACCTCTTTCCTCTTCCTTGCATAAGTCGCAACCGGGTCATTAAGCGGGTTGCGACGAGCAACCTTATGCATCTCAACAGGCCCCTGGCGAACCGATCTCGAGACTGCAACGACGGACCGAAGGACCATCTACGCTTCTCAACCCGTTCTGCCGACCACCCCCGTAATTGTATACTGATGGATATTCGCATTTGTTTATACCACATTATAATCACGATCTATTTGCATCTATCGTAATAATATTTGGTATTTACCGGTTACATCGTATTGTTTTGATCTTGCCGTATACAGTTCTATGGACAAAAGCGATGTCCTTCTTCAAATTCAAGACAATTTGGCCCCGGAATAATTCCGGCGCAATCCATGGCAATACGTGGCGAGAAAGGGTGCTAACCTACCGATCTTCTCCACCGATGCCGAAGCGGTAGAACGGGAAGCCACGGTCAGCAGGCCAGGCCCGCCACATCCTCGAAAGGGCGGGATGAGAGGATCGATCCAGATGCGAACTTACCCCGGTTGTCTCCGGTCCGGAGATCGGAGACTATAATGTCCACGAGTGCCGGTGCGCTGCTTGGCCCCCTGTACAGCGGGATTCAGAGTTACCGAGCGCGACAAACAGCGAGGAGCAATCGATGACCGGCT
>SLGS01000041.1 GCA_007136565.1 Clostridia bacterium
CGCCGGTGATGAAGAATAGGTAGTCAGCATCTCCCGCGGCCTCGACCCCCCGGGAGATACTGTCGACGAAACTGTTCCCGGCGGGGACGAGGGTCGCCCCTCCGAGGTCCAGCCGATCCTCGAACTCGGCGAACCCGACGATGACCGGGGCCAAGAGCAGTTCCGAAGACCGCACGGCGCGGAGAATATGTTCGAGTATCGGAATACCCGCCAACGATATGAGGGCCTCGTATTCCTCGGAGGAGACTTCAGAGAGTGGGCCGTCGTTTCGGGCACCGGCCAGGATAACCGGGCGAATGCTCATTGCCGTCAAGCGCCATCACCCCCCGCGTGCTCCCAGGCCGCCGCGCGTCTGAACCGAGAAACCATTGTCCGTCCCCCTCCGAAAGATACATCCCAGCGCACCCTGGCGAGATCGTGCAGCATTCTCTCGCGATCCTTGTACAACGAATAGAAACAGGATCCGCTCCCCGTCATCACAGCGGGCGCTCCCAAGCGGCTTCGGAGCATCTCCCGAAAGTGTCCGAGGGCGGGATATGAGCCCACCGCCGCCGCTTCCAGATCGTTTCGGAGTTGGACATCGATCTCCTCCGGATCGAGGGATTCCAGTGCGGACACAAGGGCCCGGGCGTCCAGGGGCTGCCCCGGTGGGATGCGCATGGCGTCGAAGGCCGAATAGACCCGCCCCGTGTCGCATCCCAAGCCCGGGTAGAACAGGAGCGCCCAAAGGGGAGGGACCGGGGGCAGCGATGATACTTCTTCGCCCACTCCCCTTATCTCGGCCGTACCACCGCGGAGAAAGAAGGAGACATCCGCCCCGAGGTCGCTCGCCAGGGAATCCGTGGATCGATGTCCCTTCACCGAGCATCTTTCGCGGAGAAATCCCAGTATCGCGGCGGCGTCGGCGCTGCCGCCGCCTAGACCGCCCCCCACGGGGATGCGCTTCCTTACCCCCACTAAGGCACCATCGGGCAAATCGAAGTGTTGCAACGCCCTGGTGATGAGATTACCTTCGCCGCCGGGAACACCGGGATGGTCGACATGAACCGCCAGGCTCCCACCGGGGACTCCGGGAAACTGGATCGCGAGTACATCGAAGAGGTCAAGGGTTTGGAATACGGATGAAATGTAATGGAATCCATCGCGCCTTCGCCCGAGGATACGTAATCCCAGGTTGATCTTCGCGTAGGCGCGAAGTTTACTCACCCCGGCATCGCAATGGTTAGCCAAGCGCTTCCACCCCCTCGAGAACCGCCCAGGATCGACACGATCATATAATACAACGCTTGGACCTCCCTTGAAATGGCGATCCCTCCCGGGGATACGTCAACCCACCAAGAATCCTCGAGCGCGGGGTGATTCGGAACGCAACACGATTCGGGGAGGCGGAATATTCCGCCTCCCCGCATATCGAAAAAACTATTGATGTAGACTAGGATCCGGCGCTGATCTCCAGCTTCTGGGGTTCACCCTCACCGCAGATCAATACCTCTACGTCCGAGGTAAGGATATCCGAGTAGGTGAACGAAATGCTTCGATTATGCTGCGTGGCTCCGAGGCGTACCAGAAAAACGTCGGGATAGGTTTTCTCCAGGGTCCCCTCGCGTTCTACGATACGGCGTCTTCCCCGGTTCGCCCGAATGGTTACCTGCTTCCCGAGGTACTCCTCGAGATGGTGGCGAATTTGGGCCAAACTGATGGGCCGATGGTCTCTATTCAATATATCCACCCCTCAAGTGCGCAGGCTTCTTACGATCCCTGCAATTGTACCATCTCAGCAGTATATTGGTCAACAAATCTCAAAACTTTACCAGATGCCCAATTATGCGTCAAGCGTATGCGCGGGAGTTATCGCCCCCTCGCCGGGCAATCCCTTCTCCGTGGTCCACAAATTGGCCTCATTGTCATCTTGGCTCCCCTGCTGCAAAATGTTCGCAGGGCTAGGGTGGTGAGGATTCCCGTGAAGAGAGTGCTGGTGGCATTTTCCCTCGCGAACCTATTCGTATTGGATTCGTGGATCGCCATATCGTACAATCGGAACCCTTGGTTCCCCTTCGCCTTCATGTCGATGGCGGACGTGTGGGCATCCCTGGCGTGCGTCGGCATACTCACCGTCGCGCTATGGTTCGCCGGTGACCTATACGGAAGATTCCCAAAGCATCGCCCGGGGGGACAGCTGCTATTCATCGGGCTGACCGTCACCGGCGCATTAACCGCGGCATATCGCATATGGGGACTATCGGCGTCGGAGATCCTCGCATCATCGTCCGGCTATCTATCCGCGACGCTGGCCATTTCCCTCGGATCGCTCGCCCTCTGGGTACTACTTCGGTTCCGCAAGACCATCACCGCCATCCTGATCGTCATTCTCCTGATCGCCTCGGGGCCGTCACTGCTTATCCTCTCCCGGGCGAGCGCGGCGGCGATCGCCGAATTACCCCTGGACCCGCTTCGATCGGAATCGATCCTCGAGGCACCTCCGATGCCCGAGGAACCCGACGAAGGGGGAATGTTGGTGTGGCTGATCTTCGACGAGCTCGACTATCGAGCCGCCTTCGAGCGGAGACGCCCGGGGGACGGTCTTCCCAACCTGGATGCGATGAAGGCGGAATCGGTATACGCAACCTCCGCTTACCCGCCGGCCGGCAGAACCGATCTATCGATGGTGGCCCTAACGACCGGGCGCCAGCCCTCGGGCATCTATTCGGGAACCCTTTACGACATCGCGGTCTCCTTCGATGATGGGGATGACCCGGTCTCGTGGAGCCGAGTTCCCAACGTATTCGGGGAAGCAGTTCGGATGAACAAGACGACCGCGGCGGGAGGATACTTCGCCCCGTATCCTCACCTTTTCAACGGGCAACTCGACTACCATCTGCCCGGGTGGATGGGGGAGCGGGGGGTGTTCCAGTCCCTACTGGCCCGGATCTTCGGCCTGGTCCCGGCCATGGACACGACGGCCCCGCACGCCGTCGAAGATCACCTTCGCCTCCTGGAGGGCACGAAGGAAGCCGTCTCATCCCCGACCATGGACTTCGTCTTCGCCCACTTCATGGTTCCCCACTCCCCCTGGATATACGATGTCTCCTCGGGGCGCCTCGACCGCCGCATGACGGCGCGCCCGGGAACGGATGGGTACTTCGACAATCTCGTCCTCGCCGATGAGACCCTGGGGCAGATCCGCCGGACCATGGAACGTTCCGGCACGTGGGATTCCGCCACTATATTGGTATCCTCGGATCACTGGTGGAGGGATGCCTGCGCCCACTACGGGAACATCGACTACCGAATACCCTTCCTGCTCAAGTTGCCGGGACAGGACGCCCCGCTTCAGATAGCCGACTCCTTCGACACGCGCGTCAGCCACGATTTGATGCTGGCAATCCTTCGAGACGAGA
>SLGS01000036.1 GCA_007136565.1 Clostridia bacterium
CGGGACTCATGTGGTACATATACCAGGGCGTGGACCTCGCCATCTTCCCACCCCTCATATTCCTCGGGATCGGTGCCATGACAGACTTCGCCCCGTTGATCGCCAACCCCATAACGGTATTGCTAGGGGCCGGCGCCCAGGCTGGTATCTTCACCAGTTTCCTCGGCGCCATGTGGCTCGGGTTTTCCCCGGAGCAGGCCGGATCCATCGGCATCATCGGTGGAGCCGACGGTCCCACGGCCGTCTACCTGACCAGTCAACTGGCCCCCGAGATCCTGGGGCCCGTGGCCGTGGCGGCCCACTCGTACATGGCCCTGGTACCGGTCATACAACCACCGGTGGCCAAGCTCCTTACGACCGAGGAAGAGCGGAAGATCCGCATGCCCGAGATGCGCAAAGTGGCCCAGATCGAGAAGATCCTCTTCCCGATAGTCATCACCGTCCTAGTGGGTCTCATAATTCCCCAGGCACTGCCCCTGGTGGGTATGCTGATGCTCGGCAACCTGATGAGGGAGTCCGGTGTGGTGCAAAGGCTCGCCGACGCCGCGGCCAACGAAGTCGCCAACGTGGTGACCATCTTCTTGGCCCTGGCCGTGGGTGCCAGCGCCAGTGCCAGCCGCTTCTTCAGCTTCGAGTTCCTGTCCATCCTCTTCTTGGGCCTGGCGGCCTTCGCCGTGAGCACCGCCGCCGGGATAATCCTGGCGAAGATATTCAACAAGTTCAGCGGCGGCAGGATCAACCCCCTCATCGGTGGAGCGGGCGTGTCCGCGGTGCCGCAGGCGGCGCGAGTGGCCCAGGGTCTCGGCCGCGAGGCCGACCCGAGCAACTTCCTGCTCATGCACGCCATGGGTCCCAACGTCGCGGGCGTCATCGGCTCCGCGGTGGCTGCGGGGGTATTGCTCTCCCTGCTCAGCTGATCGGGATCGACGATATCATCGATGGAAAAGAAGGGGCGGGATTTTCCTCCGCCCCTTTTTTCGTCCCCGGATAGGGAAGCGGGCCCCGACGGCGAAGGAGATGATCGGGAAAGCAACCGCCCGGGAACGCGAAAGGGGAGAGGATATTGGATCCCACCGAGAAACTCACCACCCGCACTGTCATCCAACGAGATTACGCAATAATCGATCCCGCCGGGTTTTGCCCGACCCGGGTTCCGGGTTTCGAGGGGTGCACGGTCAACATCATGGCCAGCCCCGGGTTGGGGGCGGATTTCGTCCACTACCTCGTCCACATACCTCCCGGTGAGCGCGCCGTCCTCTCCCCGGGACCCGGGGCCCAGACCTTCGCCTACGTCCTGGACGGGGAGGCTTCGGCCCGGGCCAACGCCAACAGCTGGGGGCTCGTCCGGGGTGGTTACGTGTACGCGGCCCCCGGGGACAACCTGGAAATCCGGAACATCGTAGAGGGAGACTTGAACCTGGTTGTATTCCGACACCGCCATCGTTTCGGTCCCGGCGAGGCGCCCTGGATGATCGCCGGCGATATCGACGGCGTCGATCCAGATCCCCGTGAACCCGGATCCTTCGAGCAGAGGAGGCTCCTGCCCGACGAGCCCGCCTTCGACCTCATGATCAACGTCCTCGATTTCGACCCGGGTGACTCCCATCCGTTCGTGGAAAACCATCACGAGACCCACGGGCTGTACATGCTCGAGGGGGGCGGACGGTATTTCCTGGGCGACGGTTGGTACGAGGTTCGGGCCGGGGATTACGTGTGGATGGGACACTTCGTCCCCCAGGCGTTCGTTTGCGGGGACGGCGGGCGGACGAGGTATCTCTACTCCAAGGAAGCCAATCGGGATGCGGAACTCCTGTAACGAAAACCCTCGTATCTCGAATGTTCGCGCCCCTCCCGTTTTCGGGAGGGGCGCGTTTCCCTCAGAAGAGCCCGGCTATCTTCGCCGCGGCCTCCTCGATTTGTCGTTCGCGATTAGATCGCGACCAATTGACGATGGCGCCGCCGTTCAGGGATCCGCCGCAGGCGGCCTCCAGCTGGCGAAGTGCCCGGTTGCCACCGAGCCACGCGAAGGGCAGGTGTTGGGTGATAAGGGCCGCCTTTCGGGTCCCCGGGGGAATCTCCGCGCGCCCGAGGTATTCCCTCATGACCGCCGAAAGAGAGAAGGCGTGAACGGGCGAGGCGAAGACCAGTCCGTCGCAGCCGGAGATGTCCGGGATCCCCTCTAGTTCCACTGCTGCCTCCCCGGGCTTGTAGTCGGCGGGGACTTCCAACCGGAGGATCTCGGGGTCGTGACCCCGCTCCAGGAGTTCGCTCTCCAAGGCGCCGGCCGCCCGCAGGGTGTTGCCGGTGTGACTGAAAACAACTATTCCGATCTTCATTTGCTCATTCCCCCGATCGATGTTTCATCGTGGACATTTTATCAGAATATCGGGCGCCGCACGCCGAAATCGCGAAGAATCCTCCGGGTTCCCGGCAGGATCGGGGACTCCTGCGGGGTAAGCTATGAAAGTGGGAACAGGGAAGGGAGAGGTCATCGATGGTAGACGTCAGGAGCGAGAGGAATCCACTGCCGCGTAACGACGGCCGGGCCCGGGGTTCAATATCGACGGGGGCGAGTTCCAGCCCGCCCCGATCCTTCGTCCTCGGCATCCCGTGCCGGGGGGACACCCGGGAGGTGGAACTTCCCGTGGGAGCCCTCACCTCGGCGGCCTTCGGGGATTTCGGGCAGGTGTTGGAAGCACCCGCCGGCGATGAGGGCCTGGATATAGGTACCGGCGTTTTCTGGGATGGCGTGCTCCCCACCGGCGGCGATGGCGGTGCGGCGGGCCTGATCCGCTACCGGCCGAGGGACCTGCGGATCCATCGAATGGAAAGACACTCCCAAAGCGGGCAGACCTTCGTCTCCCTGTCTCCCTCGGGGGCGCTCCTGGTCGTCGCCCCGGACGCGGACGGGACCCCGGATCTCGAGGGCCTGGCGCTCTTTTCCGTGGTGGCCGGGGCCGGGTTCAGGCTGGAGCCCGGGACGTGGCACGCCTCGCCGTTTCCCCTGGGCAGCCGCGCCCATCGTTTCCTCGTGTTGATGCGCGAGGGGACCATAACGGAGGGAACGGACTGGCACGAGATGGAGCCTCCCATCACCCTCGAACCCGTCTGGGGCCCCTGAGCGAGGATGCGCGGGAATCCGCCCGTTTCACTCGTCCTCCCGGGAGCGGGCAGCCGCCTCTAATCGATCCAGTACCATCGCCGCCCCCGCGCCCCCGAGGGCTCCCGCCAACAGGAGTACGGCGGCGATGCCCCGGGCCAGGTTCTCGAATCCCCCGGGGGATGTCCTGGCGACGTATACCTGGTAGGCGGCGAAGGCGAAGGCCCCGGCGGACGGCAGGTACTTGACCCACCGGTAAGGCAGAAAGATCCGATACAGGGCCCAGGCGAAA